>JBPCSK010000183.1:0-2265 GCA_051007275.1 Gaiellales bacterium
CTCTGGCGCCACGTTGGCGGCGGCCGCGCTGATCCTCGGCCGCGCGCCGGGCATCAGTCGGCCCGGGCTCGCCGCGGTGCTGCCCGGGGCTGTGCGTCCGACGGTCCTGATCGACGCCGGCGCGAATCTCGATTCGACGCCCCAGCAGCTCCAGCAGTTCGCGCATCTGGGCAGCGCCTTCGCCGAGCATCTGCTCGGAATCGACGCGCCGACCTGCGGCCTGCTCGCGATCGGCGAGGAGCCGGGCAAGGGCGACGCGCGGATGAAGGAGGCGCATGCCCTGCTCGCCGTCGATGCCGCGCTCGCGTACCGCGGGAGCGTGGAGGGGCGCGATGCGCTCACGTCGCTCGTTGACGTGATCGTCACCGACGGCTTCGCCGGCAACGTGCTGCTGAAGACCTGCGAGGGGACGGCACGCGAGGCGTTTCGCCGGGTGCGCGCCGAGGCCACGGGCGTGCGCGGGCAGCTCGGCGGACTGCTGCTGCGGCCGGGGCTGCGACGCATCCGGACGAGCCTCGACCCCGATACCTACGGTGGCGCGCACCTGCTCGGCACCAGCGCGGTCACGATCATCGCCCACGGCTCGGCCCGGCCGCACGGCATCGCGCAGGCGTGCCGCTACGCCGCCGAGGGCGTGGAGCGCGATCTCGTCGGCGCGATCAGCGCGCGCGTGTCGTAACGCCGTATAGCCGCCTGCTAGTGTCAGCGCGTCCACACGACTTCGAACAAAGGGCAAAGACAGTGGCTGATCGCGCAGAGGTTCTGGGCAAGGTGCAGGAGATTCTCGTCGAGCGTCTCGACGTCGACCCCGCAGACATCACCGAGAGCGCGCACATGCGCGACGACCTGCAGGCCGACTCGCTCGACCTGGTCGAGCTGATCATGGACCTCGAGGAGGGCTTCGGCGTGAAGATCTCCGACGAGGAGGCCCAGTCGATCGGCACCGTCGGCGAGGCCGTCGACTTCATCGTCGCCCGCGCTGACTGATCCCAGTCGTCCGATTGCACGGCGGCTCGACGCCCTCGCGGCCGAGTCGCGAACCCGTGCGCTGACGCACGCGAGCTGGGCCGCGTCGCCCGGCGACTCGTATGAGCGATACGAGTTGCTTGGCGACGCGGTGCTCGATCTCGCGCTCGGCGCGTTCCTGCTGGACCGCTTCCCCGATTCCGCCGAGGGCGAGCTGTCGCGGATCAAGAACCAGCTGCGCTCAGCTCGCTTCTGCGCCGTCGTGGCGCGTAACGAGGGCCTGGGAGAGCGGCTCGCGGCCGGCATGGTCGGGACCGCGCACGAGCACGGGGCCTGGCGCCTCTCGATCAACCGCTCGGTGCTCGCCGATCTCACCGAGGCCGCGCTCGGCGCGATCTTCCTCGAGCGCGGCTGGGACGAGGCGAACGCCGCGGCCGTCGAGGCCTTCGCGCCCTTGCTCGACCACGCGCTCGACCCTCGCGTCGACCCGAAGACGGCGCTTCAGGAGATCCTGCAGCGTCAGGGTCGCCGTGTAGCGTACGAATCCGTGGAGGAGACCGGACCAGCGCACGCGCGCCACTACCGCGTGGTGGCGATCATCGACGGCGATGTCCGCGGCGAGGGCGAGGGCGCGTCGCGTCGCGCCGCCGAGCAGCACGCCGCCCGTCGTGCCATTCGCGCGCTCGAGGGGCGTGACGCATGAGGCTCACGCGCATCCGCATCAAGGGCTTCAAGAGCTTCGCCGACGAGACGGAGATGCAGTTCGACAAGGGCGTTGGCGTGATCGTCGGCCCGAACGGCTCCGGCAAGTCCAACATCGCCGAGTCGCTGCGCTGGGCGATGGCGTCGCAGGCGCCGAGCGAGGTGCGTGTCGCGACCGGCCTCGACGTGCTCTTCAGCGGGTCTGAGGGGCGGGCCGCGGCCGGCGTCGCCGAGGTGGAGCTCGTCCTCGAGGATGAGGGCGGCGTTGCGCCGGGCGGGCGTCCCGAGCTCTCGATCCTGCGTCGCCTCAGCCGCGATGGCGAGAGCCAGTACATGCTCAACCGCGTCCCCGTGCGCCGTCTCGACGTGCACGAGGTGCTCGCCGATATCGGCCTCGGCAAGGACAGTCACGCGATCATCGGCCAGAACCAGGTCGATCAGGTGCTGCTCGCCAGCCCGTCGGTGCGCCGCGGGCTGATCGAGGAGGTCGCCGGCCTCGGCAAGTTCAAGCGCCGCCGCATTCGCGCGCAGCAGAAGCTCAATCGGGTGGAGCGCCATCTGGTTGAGGCGCGCACGCGCCAGGCGGAGTTCCAGGGC
>JBPCSK010000184.1:0-9041 GCA_051007275.1 Gaiellales bacterium
CGAGATCCTCGGCAAGCTCAAGCCGAAGTTCAAGGCGACGCACGGCGTGAACCTCTCGTTCCTGCCGTTCATCATGAAGGCCACCGTCGACGCGCTCGCGCTGTGGCCCTGGATGAACGCCGAGGTCCGCGAGGGCGAGGCCGTGATCAAGCGCTACGTGAACCTCGGCATGGCGGTCGCCGTCGATGACGGCAAGGGTCTGCTCGTGCCGTCGATCAAGAACGCCGAGTCGCTCAACCTGCTTGGCCTCGCGCAGGCCGTCGCCGACTTCGCGGTGCGCGGTCGCAGCAAGAAGCTCGGCATCGACGATCTGACGGGTGGCACGTTCACGATCACGAATCCCGGCGTCTTCGGCTCGCTCTACGGCACGCCGATCATCCCGGTCGGGCAGGTCGGCATCCTCGACACCGGCGCAATCGTGCGACGGCCGATGGTGATCAGCGGTCCCGAGGGCACGGAGGCGATCGCGATCCGCCCGATGATGTACATCTCGCTCAGCTTCGACCACCGCCTGATCGACGGCGCCTACGCGTCGCAGTTCATGGCGCAGGTCAAGCAGAACCTCGAGACGTGGGATGCGGAGGCGTTCGGGGCGTGAGCACCACCGCCGCACCGGCGGCCTACCTGATGGATCTGCCGGGGCTGACGCCCTACGACGAGGGGCTCCATCTGATGGAGAACCTCGCCGGCGCGCGCAATCAGCAGGCGATCGCCGACGTGCTGATGCTGCTCGAGCATGAGCCCGTCGTCACGCTCGGCACGCGCACCGACGTCGCGAGCGAGCTCCCGCACCCGGCGCTCCTGGAGCAGCGCGGCATTCCCGTCGTCGAGGTGGCACGCGGCGGGCGCGCCACGTACCACGGCCCCGGGCAGCTCGTTGGCTATCCGATCCTCGACCTGGCCCCGATGGGTCGTGATCTGCGCGCCTACGTGGAGATGCTCGAGGGCGCGATGATCGACACCCTTGGCGACCTCGGCATCAGTGCTGAGGCGCGCGAGGGCGAGGAGCACACGGGCGTGTGGGTCGAGGATCGCAAGATCGCTTCGATCGGCGTGCACGTCGCCGCGTGGATCACCACGCATGGCTTCGCACTCAACCTCGACTGCGACCTCGAGCCATTCGACCTCTTCGTGGGGTGCGGCCTGCAGGACACCCGCTACACGACCGCCTCGCTCGAGGCCGGCCGACCGATCACCCGCGCCGACGCGCAACCGCTGCTGCTCGCGCGGCTCGCGGAGCGCTTCAATCGCACGTGGGAGGTCCTGCCCGGATGATCCGCGGCTATCGCTTCACGATCTTCGCCAGCGACCTCGCGCGGTCGCGTCACTTCTACGAGGAGCAGCTCGGCTGCCGCATCGACAACGTCACCGACGTGGGCTTCACCGCGCATCGCGACGAGCTCGAGTTCGTCGTGGAGGGAGGCGCCAAGCGCCGCAAGCTCGGCAAGGCGTGGCTCGGCGAGGCCGGGCTGTACATCACGATCGTCGTTGACGACTTCGACGCGCTGCTGGCCGACCTCCAGGAACGCGACGCGCCGTTCCTCGACGACATCAACGAGCTGCCCGACGGCAAGCGCGTGACGGGCCTCGCCGATCCCGACGGCGTGCTCTTCGAGGTTCGGGAGGCCTGACATGCCCTGGGGGCCGGAGGCGAAGAACCGTCCGGATTGGATGCGCGTCCGCGCTGCGAGCCCTGGCTCGCGGTTCGACGAGATCACCGGGCTGATGCGCTCGAGCGGCCTCACGACGGTGTGCGAGGAGGCCGGCTGCCCGAACATCGGCGAGTGCTGGGGGCGGGGCACGGCGACGCTGCAGATCCTCGGCGACACGTGCACGCGCGCGTGCCGCTACTGCGCGGTCAACAGCGCCAAGCGCGGCGAGGAGGTCGATCCGCTGGAGCCGGCGAAGGTCGCCGCGGCGTGTGAGCGGATGGGGCTGAAGCACGTCGTCATCACGAGCGTCGACCGCGACGATCTGCCCGACCTCGGTGCGTCGCACTGGGCGCAGACGATCCGCGCGCTGCGACGGCGCTGCCCCGAGCTGCAGGTCGAGGTCCTGGTGCCCGATTTCCTCGGCGACGAGGACGGGGGGATGCTGACCGTGCTCGAGGCCGAGCCGCACGTCTACAACCACAACATCGAGACGGTGCGTCGCATTCAGCCGAAGGTGCGCATCAAGGGCGACTACGACCGGGCGCTGCACATCCTGCTGCGCGCGAAGCAGCTGTGGGCCGAGCACTTCCCCGAGCGCGGCCCGCTGCTGACGAAGAGCGGCGTCATCGTCGGCATGGGCGAGACCGACGACGAGGTGGTCGAGACGCTGCGCGACCTGCGCGCGCACGACGTCGATGTCGTGACGATCGGCCAGTACCTGCAGCCGACGGAGCGGCACCTGCCGCTCGACCGCTGGGTGCCGCTCGACTCGTTCCGCCGCTTTCGCGAGGCGGGCATGGAGCTCGGGTTCGGCAGCGTCTTCGCTGGCCCGCTCGTGCGCTCGAGCTACCGCGCCGAGGAGCAGCGTCTCGCCGCCGAGGGCGGTAGCCGCGTGGTCGCCTACTAGACTCGCGGTCATGACCGCCTCGCGCCTCCTTCCGCTGCTCCTCGTGTTCACCCTCGTCGCCGCCGTGCTCGCAGGCTGCGGATCCGAGACCTCCTCGCGCAACGCGTCAGGAGCATTCACGCAGCTGCAGTCGGCGACCAGCGACTTCGAGAACCAGGGCGCCAAGTTCGCCCTCGCGCTGCAGGACTGCACGAACCAGGCCAAGGGAGATGCGGCCGCGTCCGCCTGTGCCAAGCAGGCGCTGCAGACCCTGGCGGGGCAGTGGGCGCCGATCGGCACCGCGTTGAACGTCCTGGATGCCGTGGCGAGCGGCGAGTGCAAGCAGGCGGTCCAGAAGGCCGTCGACGGCGCCACGCTGCTTGATGGCAAGGATCCGTCCGTGCCGACCACGGCCTCCGGCGCGGAGGCGCTGACGACGCAGGTCGCCAGCGCCATCCAGCAGTTCTCGCAGCAGATCGAGCAGGCCGCCTCGGCCTGCTCGTAGCGGCGCGCGGCGCACGGGGTTCTGGCTGACCGCCTGCGCAGGGCGGTTGGGGACATCGACCTGGACACGATGGGCCCGGGCCCATCGTGTCAGGCATGGGTCGTCAAGCCGGAGCGGATTGCGCTCGTTGTCGTTCGTGCTCTGTGCAGGTGCGCGCGAACGATGTCGCCGAGCGTGTGCGCTGCGCGTCTGTCTGGGTGCGTACAGGGCGTCGTCGCGCTTGCGGAGGAGCGCGACGGGCGGGCATGATCATCGGACCGGGCCGCAGACGTGGGCGCGCGCCTGCCCGTCGCGCGGGTGGGTCAGCTGGCGATCAGGCCGGCGGGTTCGGGACGCACCGCGTGGACCGCGGCGGTCGGGGCGATTGCACGCACGGCGGCGGCGACCTGCTCCGTGACGTCGGCGCTGCACCAGACGAGGACCGAGGGGCCAGCGCCGGACAGCGTCACGCCCAACGCACCGAGTTCCGCGGCGCGCGCGCGCAGCGCGGCGAACGTGGGCATCAGCGGCTCGCGCGCGTCCTGATGAAGACGGTCGGTGAGCGCGGCCGAGACGTCGTCAAGGGCGCCGGTGTGGAGCGCGTGCACGAGCAGCGCGCTGTGCTGGAGATTCCACACGGCGCTGCCGCGCGGCACGTCGGGCGTCAGCGCGGCGCGTGCATCCTTCGTGGCGACGCGCTCGTCGGCGACGGCGACGACGAGGCCGAGGCCCGCAGGCGGGTCGATGCGGCGCGCGATCGCGGGATCGCCGGCGGCGATCGTGATGCCGCCGAGCACGCTGGCGGCGACGTTGTCGGGGTGCCCCTCGATCGCGGAGGCGCGCAGGATCAGGCTGGCGGTGCTGAACGGGCGGCCGCGCAGGACGTCGGCGGCGGCGATCGCCGCGACGATCGCCGCGGCGGATGATCCGCAGCCGGCTCCCAGCGGAATGTCGTTGCGGATCTCAATCGCGAGGTCGTCGCCGCGCTCGTCAAGCTCCTGCAGCAGCGTCGCGACGACGAGGTTCGAGGCGTCGGCCGGCAGCGCGTCGGCACCCTCGCCGGTGACGCGCACGGCGAGCGGGCCGGGCCGGCGCTCGACCTCCACGCGCAGCCGAAACGGCAGGGCGATGGCCAGGCAGTCGTAGCCGGGACCGAGGTTCGCGGACGAGCCGGGAACATCGACGATTGCGCGGGACTCGGCCACGGGCAGGAGCCTAGTGGATCGGTGGGCGGTGACCCGCTGTTTCACACGCGTTTCGATCGGGTGATTGCGTATTCACTTTGACGCTGGTTGGCACTAGGATCACGAGTACGCGCCCTGCACCGCCGGGCCGGGAGGAGGAATAGCGATGGGTGAGACCATCACCGTGACCGTCAACGGCACGGCCCATACCGCCGAGGTCGAGCCTCGGACCCTGCTCGTGCACTTCCTGCGCGAGCAGCTGAACCTGACGGGCACGCACATCGGCTGCGACACGTCGACGTGCGGCTGCTGCACCGTGCACCTGGACGGCGACGCCGTCCTGTCGTGCTCGACGCTCGCCGTCCAGTGCGACGGGCGCGAGGTGCGCACCGTCGAGGGTCTCCAGGCCGAGGACGGCACGCTGCATCCCATCCAGCAGGCGTTCCACGAGAACCATGGCCTCCAGTGCGGCTACTGCACGCCCGGCATGATGATGGCCGCCGTCGGCATCATCGAGCAGCAGCCGAACGCCACGGACGACGAGATCCGCGCGGCGCTCGAGGGCAACCTCTGCCGCTGCACCGGCTACCAGAACATCGTCGCGAGCATCCGTGCCGCGGCCGACGAGATGGCGAGGAGCTGATCATGGCCGTCGACTACACGACCCAGGCCACCGGTGGCATCGGCGATGCGGTGCTGCGCAAGGAGGACCGCAAGTTCGTCACCGGCGAAGGCCGCTACGTGGACGATCTCAAGCTGCCCGGCATGCTGCACGCGGCGTTCGTGCGCTCGCCGTTCGGCCATGCGCGCATCACGTCGATCGACGCCACGGCTGCGCTCGCGCTGCCCGGCGTCCACGCGGTGCTGACGAACGAGACGCTGCCCGTGGCGACCGGCGTGCTCAGCGCGTCGAACCCGGGGGGCGACGTCCGCCATCCCGAGCAGGCCGTGCTCGCGAAGGAGATCGCCCGCTACGTCGGCGAGCCCGTCGCGATGGTGATCGCCGACGATCGCTATCTGGCCCGTGATGGTGCTGATCTCGTGCACGTCGAGTACGACCCCCTCCCGGTCGTGGTCGATGCCGAGAAGGCCCTCGAGGACGGCGCGCCGCTCGTGCACGCCGAGTACGACAGCAACCTCGTCAAGACGCTCGAGCACGTCACCGACGGCTTCGACGACGCGATGTCGAAGGCGGCCCGCGTGGTCAAGCTGCGCGTCGACAACCAGCGCCTGACTCCGTCGGCGATGGAGACCCGCGGGTGCATCGGCGACTGGCAGGAGGCGACGGGCGAGGTCACGCTCTACACCTCCACGCAGGTCGCACACTTCGTCCGCACGTTCGTCAGCATCGTCTGCGGCACGTCCGAGGCGAAGGTCCGCGTGGTCACGCCCGACGTCGGCGGCGGCTTCGGCGCGAAGCTCAACACGTACCGCGAGGAGTTCGCGGTCTGCGCCGCCTCGCATGCCGTTGGTCGTCCGGTGAAGTGGATCGAGGACCGCACCGAGGCTGGTGTCGCGACGATCCACGGTCGCGCCCAGGTCCAGTACTACGAGGCCGGCGTGGACGACAACGGTCGGATCGTGGCCCTCAAGTTCGACGCCGTCCAGAACAACGGCGCGTACAACCAGCTCCTGACGCCGTCGATCTCCCACCTCACGCTCTTCATGGTGCCCGGGCTCTACGACATCCAGGACATCTCGATCCGGATCCGGCAGGCGTTCACGAACACGACGCCGACCGATGCCTACCGCGGTGCCGGTCGGCCCGAGGCCACGCACGGCATCGAGCGCCTGATGGACGCGATCGCCGATGACCTCGGCATCGACGCGGCCGAGGTTCGTCGCCGCAACTTCATCAAGCCGGAGCAGTTCCCGTACAGCTCGGCGACGGGGCTGATCTACGACTCGGGCGAGTACGAGGCGAATCTCGACCAGGCGCTGGGGCTGTCGGACTACGCCGGCTTCGCCGCGCGGCGCGCCGAGAGCGAGGCCAACGGCAAGTACCGCGGCATCGGCCTCTCGACGTACGTCGAGGTCTGCGGGCTCGCGCCGAGCGCCGTCACCGCGGCCCTCGGCATCGGGGCCCCGGGCTGGGAGCACTCGACGGTGCGTCTGCACCCGACCGGCAAGGCGACCGTCATCACGGGCACCTCTCCGCACGGGCAGGGCCACGCGACGTCGTGGTCGCAGATCACCCAGACCGAGCTCGGCATCCCGTTCGAGGACGTCGAAGTGATCCACGGCGACACGGCCTTCCAGCCGTACGGCCTTGGCACCTACGGGTCGCGATCGCTGGCCGTCGGCGGCATCGCGCTGTACCGCTCGCTCGGCAAGGTCCGCGAGAAGGCGCGCGAGCTCGCCGCGCACCTCCTCGAGTGCTCGGTCGATGACATGGAGTGGACCGGCACCGCCTGGCAGGTGAAGGGCTCGCCGGACCGCTCCAAGACGATCCAGGAACTGGCGTACGCCGGCTGGACGTCGGCATCGCTGCCGGAGGGCATCGAGCCGGTGCTCGAGGCCACGACGTTCCACGATCCGCCGAACTTCACGTTCCCGAACGGCACGCACGTGTGCGAGGTCGAGATCGATCCGGAGACGGGGCGCATCGAGATCGTCAACTACACCGCAGTCGATGACTGTGGCAACGTGATCAATCCGCTGATCGTGGACGGACAGGTCCACGGCGGCATCATCCAGAGTCTTGGCCAGGCGCTCTTCGAGGAGACCGTCTACGGCGACGACGGCCAGATGCTGACGCCGACCTTCGTCGAGTACCTCGTGCCCAGTGCGGCCGATGTGCCGGAGATGACCCTGTCCCGCACGACCACCCCGTCGCCCTCGAATCCCCTGGGCGTCAAGGGCATCGGCGAGGCTGGCACGATCGGCGCCTCGGCGGCGATCGTCAACGCCGCCGTCGACGCACTGTCCGGGCTCGGCGTTCGGCATCTCGAGATGCCGATGCAGCCGGCGCGTATCTGGAACGTCATGCAGGAGGCCACGTCGTGATTCCGTCCACGCTCGAGTACACGAAGGCCTCGTCGATCGACGAGGCGGTCGCCGCCCTCGCGGCGGGCGCGGTGCCGCTGTCCGGCGGTCAGTCGCTGATGCCGATGATGCGTCTGCGCCTCGCGGCGCCGCACGCGATCGTCGATCTCAGCGGCATCCCCGAGCTCGTCGGGATCTGTGAGGACGAGGACGAGATCGCGGTTGGTGCGATGACGATCCACCGCGAGGTGGCGGCGAGCGAGCTGATCCGTGCGCACGCCGGGCTCGTCGCCGACGCCGCGGGTGGCATCGGCAGCCCGCAGGTTCGCAACCGCGGCACGATCGGCGGCTCGCTCGGGCACGCCGATCCGCATAGCGACATGCCCGCCACGCTGATCGCAGCAGGCGCGTCGGTGATCGCCAAGGGGCCGAACGGCGAGCGTCGCATCCTCGTCGAGGACCTGATCACGACGTACCTGACGACGACGCTGGAGCCGGGTGAGCTCATCACGCAGGTCCGCATCCCGAAGAGCGACGACCACTCGGCGTACGCCAAGTTCCATCGTCGCGCGATCGACTGGACGATCGTCGGCGTCGGCGTGTGCATCGGTGATGACGGCGTGCGTGCCGCCGCGACCGGTGTGGCGGACAGGCCCGTGCGTCTCGCGGCGTTCGAGGCCGTCCTCAACGGCGGCGGCTCGCTCGACGACGCGATCGCCAAGGTCGCCGACGGCATCGAGCCGCACGCGGGGCTCGACGGCTCGGCGGAGTACAAGAAGCATCTCCTCGGCGTGCTCGCCCGCAAGGCGCACGCCGAGGCGAGCAGCCGATAATCGGCGCGGGGTCGGGCTCTGCGAGGAGCCCGACCCCGTACGATTGCCCGGTACACGAACTCCTCGGAGGCTCCCCATGCTCGAAGGCAAGCTCGCTCTCATCGCCGGTGTCGCGAACAAGCGCTCGATTGCGTGGGGCATTGCGGAGGAGCTGCATCGGCAGGGTGCCAAGCTCGCCTTCACCTACCAGGGTGAGCGCGTCGAGAAGAACGTCCGGGACCTCGCGGCGACCGTCGGCTCCGCCATCTGCGTCGAGATGGACGCGCGCGACGACGCCTCGATCAAGGCGGCGTTTGACGCAGTCGTCGGCCAGCTCGGCGGCCTCGACCTCCTCGTCCACTCGATCGCGTTCGCGCAGGCCCACGATCTGCAGCAGCGCTTCATCGAGACCAAGCGCGAGGACTTCTGGCTCGCGGTCGACGTGTCCGCCTACTCGCTCGTCGCGATGGCGCGCGAGGCCGAGCCGCACATGGAGGCCCGTGGCGGCGGCTCGATCGTCACGATGACCTACCTCGGTGGCGAGCGCGCGGTGCCCGGCTACAACGTGATGGGCGTCGCCAAGTCGGCACTCGATTCGTCGATGCGCTACCTGGCCGCTGATCTCGGGCCGAAGAACATCCGCGTCAACGCGGTCTCGGCCGGCCCGGTGCGCACACTCGCCGGTCGTTCCATCCCGGGCTTCACGACGATGGAGGAGCTCGTGATGGAGCGCTCGCCGCTGAAGCGCAACGTGGACCAGGGCGACGTCGGCAAGGCCGCCGCGTACCTGCTCGACGCCGAGAACGTGACCGGCACGGTCGCGTACGTCGACTCGGGCTATCACGCGATGGGGCTGTAGGACGACGGGAACACCTCGAGGTGGCTCGGTCCGCAAGGACCGATTCACCTCGAGGCCATCGGGTCGCCTGAGTGGATCAGCCCCGCCAGCGTTCGCCGTCGTCGCAAAGGGCGTAGCTCCAAGCGACGCGATGACCTTGAGGTGGGGCGGGGCGGGGGGGCCCGGCCAACCCCAAGCCG
>JBPCSK010000185.1:0-2365 GCA_051007275.1 Gaiellales bacterium
ACAGTCGCCCTGCGCCCCGCGCGAGCGTGCCCTCCCAGGTAGCCGTGGCCTCGCGCTCGATTGCCATGCCGGAAAGTCTACGTCGCCGCCGGTAATCAACTTCCGGATGGGGTCAGACCCCAATCGGAAGTCCATCAGGTTCGGTATGGGGTCTGACCCCATTCCGAACCTGATGGCGTTCGGTCAGACCGGGTCGCGGTACAGCGGCGTGGTCGAGCAGTGGAGACCGCCGCCGTTCAGCTGCACCTTGTCGAACGGGAGGACCTCGACCTTGACGCCCTTGCGTTCGAGCGCGGCGAGCGTCTGGTCGGAGGCCCCCTCCGGGATCAGCAGATCGCGCGGCGCGACGGCGAGGCCGTTGTTGATCCAGCCGTTGTCGCGCGGCGTCAGCTCGATGGTGTCGATCTTGAGGTCCTTGAGCAGCTCGAGGAACGAGTAGGGGAGGTTCATCGGGCTGACCAGCGCGAGGTCCGTGTCGATCATCAGGAAGCCGACGTCGATGTGGATGTCGTAGCCGACGAGATCGATCACGTGGAGCGTGACGCCCTGGCTCGCGAGCACCTCACCGACCTGCTTGGCGCCCTCGCGGTTGACGCGCACGCCGGTGCCGATCACGGCGTTCGTGTCGTTGAGCCACGCGAACGTGCCGCCCTCCATCACCGCGCTGCCCGACAGGGTGCGCAGGATCGGCACGCCGAGCGCCGCCAGGGTCTGCGACGTGACGCGCTCCTCGCCGCGCCGGATGCGCGTGCCCATGCGATTGACGATCGCGCCGCCCTTGACCATGATCAGCGGGTCGCGGGTGTAGACGGCCTTGAGGTGGCGATCGCCGACGCCCTGCTGGTAGACGACCTCGACGCCGCGGCGCTCGAGCGCGGCGACGAACGCGTCGTGCTGGGCCTGCATCGTCGGGATGTCGGGCGCGTCCTCGCTCTGGAAGTACCAGTGCTCGTCGAGATCGCCGTACGAGCCGATCGACTCGATGCGCTTGCTGGGATCGACGATCTCCATCTCCACGCCAGGGCGGTGCATCAGGACGGTGCGGATCTGGCCGACGTCGTTCGACAGGCCCCAGACGCGACCCCACGTCGACTCCATCTCAGCCGGGTCCTCATGCGGTGGATCACCGCCAATCGCGAACATCTTGACCGTCTCGTTGTAGACCCACGCGGGATCCATCGGCTCGCTCATGTTCCCTCCCGGAATCGCTGCGGGGAGCGTACCCGAGTGCGATTGCGCGTCGCGAATCGGTGTCGCAACGGTGGTGGAGCATGCACGAGGTCTCCGCACCACTACACTTCTCGCGAGTCGAACTTCCTGGGAGGGAACCGAATGACTGATCTGAAGCGCAAGAGCGCGCTGATCATGGTTGCGATGCTCGTCGTCGCTGCGATGGTCGTCGCGGCCTGCGGCGGATCGAGCGATAGCAGCTCGTCCAGCGCCGCCGACACCTCGGGCGGGTCCTCTGCCGCCGATACGAGCGGTGCGATCCCCGCCGTTGCCAAGGACGATGCGATCGCCGCCATGGTTCCCGCCGACGTCGCCTCCAAGGGCGAGCTGACGGTCGCCACCGACGCCACCTACCCGCCCGCGGAGCTCTTCGCCGAGGACGGTCAGACGATCGAGGGCATGGACATCGATCTTGGCACGGCCATCGGCCAGGTGATGGGCGTCAAGTGGAACTTCGTCAACGCCGGGTTCGACACGATCATTCCGGGCATCCAGTCCGACAAGTACCAGGTCGGCATGTCCGCCTTCACGGACACGAAGGACCGCGAGAAGGTGCTCGACTGGATCACGTACTTCACCGCCGGCACGAGCTTCATGACGAAGGCCGACGGTGGCCCGTCGATCAGCACGATCGAGGACGTCTGCGGCCTGACGGTCGCGTACGAGAAGGGCTCCACCTCCGGTCAGCCCGCGCTCGATCAGGGCAAGAAGTGCGTCGCCGCCGGCAAGGAGGACGTCAAGGGCGTCGCCTTCCCCGACCAGAACGCCGTGAACCTCGCGATTGCCTCGGGCCAGGCCGACTTCGCGATGGCCGACACGCCGACCCTCGAGTGGATCGCGCAGCAGTCCGACGGCAAGCTCATCGTGGCCGGCACCTCGTTCGACAACGCGCCGTACGGCATCGCGGTCCCGAAGGACAGCGGTCTCGCGCAGCCGATCCTGGAGTCCATCAAGAAGCTGATGGCTGACGGCACGTACGACGCGATCCTGAAGAAGTGGGGCGTCGAGTCCGGCGCGATCACCGATCCGGGCATCAACAAGGCGGTCTTCTAGCAGGGCGAGGCGGGCCGGGTCCAGCGATCCCGGCCGCCGTCCTGCCGGGGCCGGCGCGGGGCGGCGAGACAGCCCGCGGCGA
>JBPCSK010000186.1:0-2150 GCA_051007275.1 Gaiellales bacterium
ACCGCCCCGAGCCTCACCTTCAGCCGTGACGGCCAGATGCTGGTGGCCGCCGGCTGGCAGCCGCTCGGCGCCTACGACGTCTGCATCGCGAACCTCGACCCCTCGCTGCCCCAGCGCGGCCCGGCCGGTCCGGAGGAGACGCTGCCGGCCTTTCCGCGTGGTCTGACCACCTACGAGGTCGCGCTGCTCAAGTGCGCACGCAACGACGATCCTGATCTCGCCGCGACCGAGTGGGAGCTGATCTCGCTGGCTGCTGCCGGCAAGGCGCGGCGCGTGGCGATGGGCCACGACGCGATCTGGCTACCCGTCTAGCGGCTTAGGTCAGCCCGACGACCTCGTCACCGACGACGACGTCGACGAGGGGGCGCGAGACGGTGGCGCGGTTGACGGCCTCAGAGGCCGGCACCCTGCTGATCTGACCGGACATCAGGATCGCCTGTGGCTCACTCTCGGCACAGCGGATCGCGGCGACCGGGCCGGCTGGCTCTTTGGTTGGCTTGTCGGGAGCGGCCAGTGCCACGCCGCTGCCGCCGCGGCCCTTCGCGGGGACGTCGGCGATCGCCACGCGCTTGCCGAAGCCGCTCTCGTGCGCCACGTGGAGGTCACCGGGCGTGACGGCGCAGGCCGAGACGATGCGATCACCGGGCGCCAGCTTCATGCCGGCCACGCCGCCGGCCGAGGCGCTCTTGACGACGCGCAGCGGCTTGGCCGCTGTGCGCAGGACCTTGCCGTCGGCCGTGGCGAGCAGGAGGTCGTCGCCCTCGGCGTGCGGCACGACGGCGACGAGGCGGTCGTTGTCGGGCAGCGCCATCGCCGCCCCGAGCGTGGCATGCGCGCCGGGCAGGGAATCAGGCGTGCAGCGCTTCACCTCGCCCTGCTCGGTGACGAGCAGGAGGAAGGGCGCGTCAGCGGTGGCGAGTGCCACCAGCTCCTGCCCGCGCGACATCTGGATCGGCTTCTGCCCGCGCACGGCGCGTGACGAGAGCGGCAGCTCGTTGAGCCGGACGCGCGCCACCTCGGCGTCGGTCGTGAAGCACAGCAGCTCCTGGTCCGTGTCGGAGTGGATCAGCTGCAGCGGGCGATCGCCCGGCTGGACGTCGACGGGGTAGGCGGTCGGCGCCGAGGCGCGCGACTGCGCGACGAAGAGCCCGTTCTTCGTCGCACCGAGCCACACCTCGGTGCTCGGGCCGCTCAGCACGGCGACGGACTTGGCCGAGGCGCCCTTGCCCTGCACGGGTGCGGCGGCGATCGTCGAGCCCTCGCCACCGAGCACGGTGCGGCGGGGACCCGACAGCGCCGCGGCCTCCTTCAGCTCGCCGACGACGATCTTCTTCAGCTCCTCGTGCGACTCCAGGATGCGGCCGATCTCATCGACGCGATCGCCCTTCGCCTTGCGCTCCTCCTCGAGCTTGAGACGGTTGAGACGCGCCAGGCGCTTGATCGGCATGTCGATGATCCACTGGGCCTGCTCGTCGTCGATCGGCACGGCCTTCGTCTGGCCGTGCGGGGTGACCTTGAGCTTGGCGATCAGCTTGGCCTTGGCGTCGTCGTCGTCCTCCGAGCCGCGGACGATCTTGATCACGGCGTCGATTGCGTCGAGCGCGGCGAGAAGCGCGATCAGCCGGTGCAGCTCGCGCAGCAGCTCGTCGCGCTCGTATTCGAGGCGGTTGACGACGATCGTGAAGCGGAAGTCGACGAAGCGGTCGAGCGCCTCACGCAGGCCGATCTGGCGCGGCGTGCCCTCGACCAGGACGGTCATGTTGATGCCGACCGTCACGCGCAGCGAGGTGGTCCGGAAGAGGTCGCTGATCAGCCGGTCGAGCGAGCCGCCGCGCTTGCAGCGGATCTGCACGCGCGTTCCCGTGCGATCCGTCAGATTCTTCGGCATCTCCGTGACGTCGCGGATCTTCTCGGCGCGGGCGGCCTTGACCACCTCGGCGACGATCTGGTCGGGCGAGACGCCGTACGGGAGCTCCGTGATCACGAGCGCCTGCACGCCGCCGGACAGCTGCTCGGTGTGGAACCGCGCCTGCAGGCGGATCGTGCCCTGGCCCTTCTCGTAGGCCTCGAGCAGTCCCTCGGGATCCACGACGATGCCGCCGGTCGGGAAATCGGGGCCCGGCATGACCTTGAGCAGATCCTTGAGCGAG
>JBPCSK010000187.1:0-4753 GCA_051007275.1 Gaiellales bacterium
CACGTACGCCCTGGTCGGGATCAGCTGCGGGCGTACGTGCCACGTGCGCACGTCTGACGCCCGGCTTCGCCGTACGTCATGCGTACGCACGTCGCGCGCCCGCCCAGCCGTCTCGCAGGTAGAACCCTAGGTGTCGTCGCCGTTGTCGACAGCATCCTCGCTGTCGACCTCGGTGTCGTCATCGTGCCCTGCGGCGCTGGTCGCCGCAACCACGCTCAGCGCGATGCCCTCGGCGGTCACGGTGATACCGGCGGCGGTCACCTCGGCCCAGTGCTCGCGGTACGCGTCGGACGTCAGGATCGCGGCGTCGATGCGGATCACGAGGCCCTGGTCGCCGTGCTCGAGCGTGGCGGGAATCGTCTGCGCGCGACCCTTGCTGCGACCACGACCACCGCGACGTCCGCGACGGCGGCGCTTCGGCGTGCCATCCTCATCCGTGCTCGTCGCCTCATCGGCATCGGCAGCGGCTGACGGCGTCTCGGTGGCTGCGGCGGGCTCGGCCTTCGCGGCGCGGGGCGCGCGCGGCTTCGCAGCGGCGGCAGCGGGACGCGGCGCACGTGCCTTCGCGGGTGTCGGCGCCTCGTCGGGGCGGAGCAGACCCTGCTTGCGCCGGAAGTCGGCGATCTGCGCGGGCGTGACGCCGAGCTGATGCGCGATCCAGATGTCGGTGACGCCCTCGCCGACCCACGTGCGGATCTGGTTCAGCTGGGGCTTGAGGGATGGAGCGCGTGCCATTGGGGAGAAGCGTACTCCGATGCGGCGCGCGACCCCGTCAGGCGCCGAACGCGGACCGCAGCGACCGCAGCGTGAGGTAGATGAAGGTGCCGGCGATCAGGGCGAGGACGAGCATGATCAGCAGGAACCGAACACGTGCCCAGCGGCGCTCCTTCACACGCACCGCAGTGCCCTCACGCTCGGCACGGGCCAGCGCGAGCTCGGTCAGCAGCTCGATCTCGAGCTCGCGATCGGCGGGGTCCGGCGAGAGAGGCGGGGTGCTCACGCCCACACGGTAGCGACCTCGCTCACAACCGGACGGCCGCGAGGAAATCCACGGATAGAGTGGAAACGGTATGTCTATGCGCCGCGTTCGCTCTCCCCTCATCGCCCTGTTCGCCCTCGCTGCCCTGCTGGCCCTCGCGGCCACGGCCTTCGCGCAGGACGCCGCTCCGCCTGCCGCGCCGGTCGTCGCGCCCGCGGGCTCGACCGTCGCGGGCGTCGATATCTCCGGCCAGGACGCCGCCACGGCGCTCGCCACGGTCACGAACGCGTACACCGCGCCGATCGTCATCCGCATCGGCGATCGCGTCTTCAAGATCGCGAACACGCAGATCGCCGCCACTGCGGATATCCAGACGGCGGTCAACGAGGCGGTCGCGCGCACAGCCGGGGGCAACACGCCCGTCACGACGTCGTACAACGAGACCAAGCTGCAGGCCGCCGTCGATCGCGTCATCAAGATGGCGAGCACGAAGGGCAGCGCCGCCCGCTGGCAGCTGACCCGCACCAAGCCGCTCCTGAAGCTCGGCAAGGCCGGCAACGCGCCCGACCGCTCCGTCATCGTCGACCAGGCCAAGCGCGCCACGGCGATCTTCTCGCTGCGGGCGCAGCAGGACGTCGTGCCGCTCGTGCCCGTGCAGTCGGAGGCCACCCTCGAGAAGCTCGGCTACGTGATCGTCGTCTCCAAGCCGTCGCGCACCCTCACGCTGTGGGCTCCCGTCAAGGACAAGGCGAAGGTCGTCAAGCAGTACCGCGTCGCCGTCGGCGCCCCGTCGTTCCCGACGCCGTCGGGGCAGTTCACGATCGTGTCGATGCAGAAGAACCCGTGGTGGTACCCGCCCAGCTCGAATTGGGCCAAGGGCTCCGAGCCGATCCCGCCGGGTCCGAGCAATCCGCTCGGGACGCGCTGGATGGGCCTCGATCGCGAGGACGTGGGCATCCACGGCACCCCCGATTCGGGATCGATCGGCGGCTACGCGTCGCACGGCTGCGTGCGCATGCTGATCAGCCAGGCCGAGGCGCTGTTCAGCCGCGTCGACGTGGGCACGCCCGTCATCATCTACTAGCCGGCGCGGTCGGCCGTAGACTTCGCGGCGGTGAAGCGCCTCGTTGCAATCGCGGTCGCCGTGGCGATCCTCGCGCTCGGCGTGGTCCTGGCTCGCGCGGTGATGCACTCGTCGGGCTCGCGCGCGTTTCCGGCTGAGGTTGCCTCTGGCGCCCTGCCGCAGGCGCCGGGCTTCGATCTGCCGAACCTCGATGGCTCTGGCTCGACGTCGCTCGCCGCGTTGAAGGGCAAGGTCGTGGTGCTCAACTTCTGGGCGTCGTGGTGCAACCCCTGCAAGGACGAGGCCCCGATCCTCCAGGACTTCTGGGAGCGCGATGCCAAGCCGAGCGGGGTGGCGAGGGTGGGGATCGACTCGCAGGACCTCAGCGACGATGCGCGCGCGTTCGCCAAGACCTATGGACTGACGTACCCGCTGGTCCACGACGACGGCGGGGACATCGGCCGCGCCTACGGCGTCTCCGCCTTTCCCGAGACGTTCGTGCTCGACGCGGAGGGGCGCGCCGTGGCGTGGTTTCCGGGTGAGGTCACGGCCAAGGGCCTGCGCGACGCGATCCGCCAGGCCGGTGGCTCGTGATGCGCCGTCTCGTCGCGATCGCACTGCTACTCCTCGTGCTCCTGCCGAGCGCGGCCCTCGCGACCGCGCCGCAGTTCTCGATGAGCGAGATCGAGACGGAGCTGATGTGCCCGACCTGCCAGACGCGTCTCGACCTGTCGCACGCGCCGGCCGCGGAGCAGATCCGCTCGTTCGTGCAGCGCAAGCGCGAGGCGGGGTGGACCAAGCAGCAGGTCAAGGACGCGCTCGTGCAGGACTTCGGACCGTCCGTCCTTGCGGCTCCGCCCGCGGCTGGCGTGGGCCTGGTGGCATGGATCGTGCCGGCCGCGCTCGTGCTCGGCGGCGTGGTGATCGTCGTGGCGCTGACGCTCGTGTGGCGGCGGCGACGGACGCCGGCCGCGGCGGCTCCTGCCGAGATCGATGCCGCGCTCGATGACCGCGTCGATGCGGCGCTGCGCGCGCTCGGCGATGACGACTAGCGCGACGCGCTTCGGTATGCTGACGGCGCGCAATTCGACGCGGAGGAACCACCCGTGACCTACATCATCACCGAGCCCTGTATCGACAAGAAGGACAAGTCGTGTGTCGACGTGTGTCCGGTCGATTGCATCCACGAGACGGGTCGCATGCTGGTGATCGATAGCGAGGAGTGCATCGACTGCGGTGCCTGCGAGCCCGAGTGCCCGGTCGAGGCCATCTTCCCCGAGGACGCCGTCCCGGTGAAGTGGGAGGGCTTCGTGAAGATCAACTACGCGTACTCCGAGGGCACTGACGCCGTCGAGAAGCTGGTCGAGGAGCGCATCGCGGCCTCCCCGCCCGAGCACCTGTAAGGGTTCCCCGCCGGGGCGCGACGAACCCCCGTGGCCCTTGCTCTCATCCTGGGACCGGCGCACGCCGGCAAGATCAGCGCGCTCTATGCGCGCTACCTCGCGGAGCTGGCGGCTGGCCGCTCGGCCGCTCTGGTCGTCCCGAGCAGCGACGTCAAGCGCCAGACGCAGCGCGAGCTGCTTGAGCGCGCGCCGGCGATCATCGGCGCCGACGCCGTCGATTTCGACGAGCTGTTCGAGCGCATTCTGCGTCTGACGGGCGATCGTCGTCCCGTGCTGCGCGGGGGGGCGCGGCAGATCCTGCTGCGCCGCGTGCTGCCGGAGGCGCCCGAGTCGATCGGCACGCGCTTCCAGCGGCTCGGCTCCGCGCTGCTCGATCCCGCCGCCGTGCGTGCGGCGGGCGACGTCGTGCTGGCGGACCAGTACGAGCGCTGGTGGCGTGCCCTCGACGAGGAGCAGTTGATCGACCGCGGCCGCATGCGCATCGCGGTGATCGAGGCGCTGCGCACCGACGTCGCGGCCTGGCCGGCGGGCGAGGCGCTGTTCGCGCAGGGCTTCGATGACCTGAGCCTCGCGCAGGAGGAGCTCCTGCAGCTGATCGCCCAACGTGCCGAGGTGGTGCTGAGCCTCTCCTACGAGGCGGGGCGCGTGCCGTTCCAGGTGCTCACGCCCGTCGTGGGCCGCCTCGCCGAGCGGGCCGGGACCGTGGGCATCACGGAGCTGCCTGTCGGCGCCTTCGAGCGGCACCCCGACCTGATCGCGCTCGAGCGCCGCTTCGGGGAACCTGACCCCGACTCGCGCTATGCGGCCTCAGTCACCGGCGGGGTGGAGCTGATGGAGGCCGAAGGCGAGCGTGGCGAGGCCGAGCTCGTGGTCGCCGAGGTGGCCGCTGCCCTGCGAGCCGGCGTGCCCGGCCATCGGATCGTCGTGATCGCACCGCGCGGGGCGGCCGATCGCCTTCGCCTCGTGCGGCAGCTGCGCGAGGCGGGGCTCGAGGTCGATGGCGCCGAGCAGCGGCTGCTCGTGAAGACGCAGTTCGGGCGCGCGCTGCTGGCGCTGCTCGCGCTGGCCTGGGCCGACGCGCCGACCGACGCCGACAAGCTGATCTGGCTGCGCTCGCCGTGGAGCGGTGCGCCTGCGCATCTGGTCGAGCGCATCGAGCGCCCCATGCGCCGCTCGCAGGAGACGCTGGAGGAGGGCGTGCAGCGGCTCGGCGAGCCGATCATGCGCGCCCTCGCGCCGCCGGCCGGTGCCCGGGGTGCGGCCTCGGCCGTCGACGAGGTGACCGCCGCGGTGCGCGGCATGCTGCAG
>JBPCSK010000188.1:0-3417 GCA_051007275.1 Gaiellales bacterium
CAGCGCTGAATCGGAATGTCCTGCATCAGCGAGAAGTTGTACGGCCGACGATGGCGACCGATATGCAGGATGTCGCGAAAGCCGAGGGTCGTGATGAGGCCGGTGCGCGCTCCGTCGTGCTCGAGCAGGGCATTCGTGGCCACGGTGGTGCCATGGAGAATCAGTTCGACCTGCGAGGGGTCGATGCCCGCCAGGTCACACGCCTCCATGGACCCCTGGATGGTCGCGATCGACGGATCTTGCGGGGTGGATGGCAGCTTGTGCACGAGCACGCCCTCGCCGGGCAGCCCGCTGATGATGATGTCGGAGTTGGTCCCGCCAACGTCGACGCCCAGCGTGATCATGGTTGTCGTGCCCTCTCTCTCGGGTGCCGCGATACTACGACTCGCCATAGGTATTCACAAGGGCGTCCGTGCGGTCCGGGCGAACAGGCGCTTGTTGGTGGAACAGGAGCGACAGCCGACACGGCGAATGGCGCGAATGTTAAGATGCAGCACAAGAATCGATCTGGCGCTTTCGCGTCGGACTCCAAACCACGCCAAGGAGCGTCCATGAGCAGCACCGCCGCGCCCGTCCTGACCGCCGCCGATTACAAGGTCGCCGATCTCTCCCTGGCCGAATGGGGTCGCAAGGAGATCACGATCGCCGAGGGCGAGATGCCCGGTCTGATGGCGCTTCGGGAGGAGCACGGCGCCAGCCAGCCGCTGGCGGGCGCCCGTATCACGGGCTCGCTGCACATGACGATCCAGACGGCCGTGCTGATCGAGACGCTGGTGGCGCTCGGAGCCGAGGTTCGCTGGGCCAGCTGCAACATCTTCTCCACGCAGGACCAGGCGGCCGCTGCCGTCGTCGTCGGCCCGCACGGCACCGTCGACGAGCCGCGCGGTGTCCCGGTGTTCGCCTGGAAGGGCGAGACGCTGACCGAGTACTGGTGGTGCACGGATCGGGCGCTGACGTGGCCCGAGGCCGGCCCGAACATGATCCTCGACGACGGTGGCGACGCCACGATGCTCGTGCACAAGGGACGCGAGTTCGAGCTCGCCGGTGCCGTGCCGAATCCCGCCGACGCCGAATCCGAGGAGTTCCAGGTCTTCCTGACGCTGCTGCAGGAGTCGGTCGCCAACGAGCCGTCCAAGTGGACGACCATCGCCGAGGGCATCAAGGGCGTCACCGAGGAGACCACCACGGGCGTGCTGCGCCTCGGCCAGATGGCGGAGGAGGGGAGCCTGCTGTTCCCCGCGATCAACGTCAACGACTCGGTCACCAAGAGCAAGTTCGACAACCTCTACGGCTGCCGCCACTCGCTCGTCGACGGCATCAACCGCGGCATCGACCTGATGCTCGCCGGCAAGGTCGCGGTCGTCTGCGGCTACGGCGACGTCGGCAAGGGCTCGGCTGAGTCCCTCCGCGTGCAGGGTGCCCGCGTGGCGATCGCCGAGATCGACCCGATCTGCGCGCTGCAGGCCCTGATGGAGGGCTACGAGGTCGTGCGGCTCGACGACGTGATCGGCGACGCCGACATCTTGATCTCCGCCACCGGCAACCGCGACATCGTCACGGTCGAGCACATGGCCGCGATGAAGCACAACGCCGTCGTCGGCAACATCGGCCACTTCGACAACGAGATCGACATGGCCGGCCTCGCCGCGTATCCCGGCATCGAGCGCGTCAACGTCAAGCCGCAGGTCGACCAGTGGGTGTTCCCCGACGGCAAGTCGATCATCGTCCTCTCCGAGGGGCGTCTCCTGAATCTCGGCAACGCCACGGGACACCCGAGCTTCGTGATGAGCGCCTCGTTCACCAACCAGACGATCGCCCAGATCGAGCTGTTCGGGAACACGGAGGCCTACCCGCTCGGCGTGCACGTCCCGCCGAAGCACCTCGACGAGAAGGTCGCCCGGCTGCACGTTTCCGCGCTGGGCGGCACGCTCACGCAGCTCCGCGACGACCAGGCCGCCTACATCGGCGTCTCGGTCGACGGCCCGTACAAGTCGGATCACTACCGCTACTAGGTCGATAGCGCCACGGCCCCGTCCCGGCTCGCCTCGAGGCGAGGGGGCGGGGCCGTCGTCGTTCCGGAGCAGCCAACCGACACCCGCCGCTATGCTGCCAACGACGCGGGAGTAGCTCAGTTGGTAGAGCATCAGCTTCCCAAGCTGAGGGTCGCGAGTTCGAGCCTCGTCTCCCGCTCTTCCGCGCTGTGGCGGAATTCAGCGCGTTCAACACACGGGCGCTGTCCGGCAGCGCCAGCCGATCGCACTTTACGCCGGAGGGCAGGAGGCGAGCGGGGGCAGCGCGGACGTCTGACGCCCACCGGCGCGGATTCCCTCGGCAGCGACAATCGACCGTCGCACCGGCTCGGCTGCGGGACAGCTAGGAGGAAGCCGCGATCCGCGCCTTGACAGCGGCGAGCACCTGCTTCTGCAGCGGGGCATAGCCGAGCGAGGGGAGCCACGCCTGGGCCGCGGGCGAGAGGAAGTAGCTCGCGACCTTGGCGACCGCGGGAGTGAACGGCGCCCGTGCGGCGATGCCGACGAGGACGGTGAGCGGGTAGGAGCCGGCGCGCTTCGAGGCGATCGTATCGGGCAGGGCGTTGGCGGAGCCGATGGTCGAGACCGACTTCTGGGCCGAGACGTCGTTGGGACCGGTGAACTCGTCGACCGTGGTGGGCTTGGTGACTCCACCCTGGAAGTACGCGGTGCCGGGCTTCGACCAGCCGAGGCTGATCGCGTTGTCGCTCAGGCTCTGGCGCAGTGCGTCGCCGAACGGCATGAAGCCGATGCTGCCTGCGTGCTTCGTGAGACACGATCCAATGTCGGTGATCGAACTGACGTAGACCATTTTCGGAGCCCTCCACGCGGGGGACGCGGAGGTCCCGACCGTCGCGGCGAAGTCGCGGCTGACACGAGTGAGGTAGTGCGAGGTGATCAGGTTGATGCCTGTCGCGCCCTTTGTCGCACAGAGCGTGATCGTCTGCTGCGGCATCTGCAACGAAGAATTCGTCAACCGGATCGCGCGCGCATTCCAGCGCTTGATCCGGCCGGCCATGATCTGCGCGAGCACGGCGCCGCGCAGCCGAATAGCCGAGCCCTGCTTGCCGGGGAGATTCGCCACCACGGCAATCGAGCCGATCGCGGTCGGAATGAACGTCGCCTTGCCTCCGAGCTGCCGTGCGATCACCGCGCCTCCGATGCCCGTGACGCCGACCCACTTGGTGTCAGGCGTCGGTCGCCCCGTGTGGTAGCTGCAGAGGGCCGACTGATCGCAGAGCACCTGGAACGCCGCAGCCGGCACATCGCTCCCCGCTCCCGAGGGAGTGGTGGACCCAGCGGCGGTTCCGGCGAAGACCCCGAGAGCAAGGCACGCTGTGAGCACGAGGAGCCCGCGCATCACAGCGAATCCCAACTGGTGTCGTAC
>JBPCSK010000189.1:0-7418 GCA_051007275.1 Gaiellales bacterium
CGGTGGGGTCGCGGAATGAGGCTCGGCACGATCCTCCGAGGCGTCATGACCACGATCATCTCGATCGCGCTCGTGTTCCTGGTCTGGGATCTGATCATCCGCGGGTTCGCCGTCGACACGTTCGTCGCGCCCTCGCCGGGCGAGACGCTGACCGCGCTGCGCGATAACTGGTCGACGCTCGGGCCGCTCGCGCTCGCGACCATCCGCGAGACGGTCTACGGCTTCGTCGTCGGTGCGGTGCTCGGGTTCGTCCTCGCCGTCGCGATGGCGCAGACGCGGATCCTGCAGGGCCTGATCTATCCCGTGCTGATCGTCTCGCAGGCCGTGCCGATTGTCGCCATCGCCGCGCCCCTCGTGATCCTGCTCGGCTTCGACCTCGCCCCGAAGATCGTGATCGTCGCGTGGATCGTCTTCTTCCCCGTGGCGGTCAACGTGCTCGACGGGCTCGCCAACGTCGACCGCGAACTGCTCAGCCTGGCCCGCGCGATGGGTGGCACCCGCAGTCGCGTGTTCCTGCACATCCGCCTGCCCGCCACCGTCACTCCGCTATACACCGGCCTCAAGATCGGCGCCACGTACGCCGTCACCGGCGCGGTCATCGGCGAGCTCGTCGCCTCGACGGGCTCCTCTCTCGCCGGCTTCCAGCGCGAGGCCAACTCGTCGCTCGACACGCCCGCCGTCTGGGCGGCGATGCTGCTGATGACGATCATCGGGATCGGCTGGTTCCTTCTCGTCGTGAGCATCGAGTACCTGACCACGCCGTGGAAGCACCGCGCCACGCGGCGTCGGCTAGGGTTCCGCGCAACGAACGACCCTCGGAGCTGACGATGACCCGCACCCGCCTCCACGCCATTCTGCTTGCCGCGCTGATCTCGGCGCTCGCGCTCGTCGCGACCGCCTGCGGCGGCTCCGATGGCGGCTCGTCGTCCAGCAGCGCCGACACGGCCACGAGCACCGCCCCCGCGGCGCCCGTCGATATCACGTTCTCGTACGACTGGCCGACCGTCGACTTCGAGGCGATCCCGCTCGTCGTCGCGGAGCAGCAGGGGCTGTTCAAGAAGCACGGCGTCAACGTCAAGGTGATCTTCCCGCCGGACCCGGCCTCGTCCGCGAAGGTCCTCGCCACGGGCAAGTCGAACCTCGCGCTGCTCACCACCACCGACATGGCGTTCTCGGTGAAGTCGAAGCTGCCGATCACGAGCATCGGCAACTACACCATGCGCAACAACTGGGGCCTGTTCACCAAGCCCGGCGTCCCGATCGCGCTCGACACGCTCAAGGGCAAGACGATCTCGACCTACGGCGACTCGTGGACGAAGGCGATGCTTCCGTTCGTGTACAAGGCCGCTGGCATCACCCAGGGCGACGTCAAGGAGGTCGTGGTCGACTGGGACCTGCCGCTGCTCCTCAAGGGCAAGATCGATATCGCTACCAACACGACGAACTTCCTGATCGCCGGCGTCGAGGACGAGACCGGCAAGGATCCCGAGTACCTCCTGGCCGCCGAGAACGGCGCGCCCGACGTCCCCGTCTGGGTCTACGCCGGCAACCAGGACTGGCTGAAGGCCAACCCCGACGCGGCTCGCGGCTTCATGGCCGCGATCGGCGAGGCGACTGCATGGGCATGCAAGAACCCCGAGGACGCCGCGACGATGTTTGGCGACGCCTATCCCGACAGCGGCTACTCGTTCTCCTACAACCGCATCGGCTGGACTGACACCTGCCGCTACATGCAGGACGACGCCGGCCACTACTTCACGCAGACGGACGAGCAGTGGACCACGCTCGGCGATGCGCTGAAGAGCATCGGCGAGCTCAGCGAGGTGGCTGAGCCGTCCGCGTACTACTCCAACGAGTACCTCCCCGCGGGCTAGGGAGCACGAGTCCGCGCCGTTCGGCGCGGCGTTTCCACCGTGTCCGTCCGACGGCGAATCTAACGTCGCCGTTCATGTCTACCACTTCCCCACCGGCCGGCGGATCGCTCGACCGCTTCTTCCGGATCTCAGAGCGCGGATCGACGGTCCGCACGGAGGTGATCGCCGGACTCGTGACGTTCACGACGATGGCGTACATCCTCTTCGTCAACCCATCGGTGCTCGGCGCGCTCGAGGACAGTGCCGGCGTGCAGCTGCAGTTCCCCGCGCTCCTGACCGTCACCGCGCTCGCGGCGGCGATCGGCACGATCGCGATGGGCCTGATCGGCAACGTGCCGTTTGCCATCGCCGCCGGCCTGGGCCTCAACGCCTTCGTGGCGTTCGGCCTCGTCGGCGCGCAGGGTCTCACCTGGCCCGCCGCCATGGGCGTGATGGTGGTCGAGGGTCTGATCATCGCGCTGCTCGTGATCGTCGGTCTGCGCGAGAAGATCATGTACGCGTTCCCCGACGGGCTGCGACGGGCGATCGGCGCCGGCATCGGCGCGTTCATCGCGATCATCGGCCTGCACGACGCCGGGATCGTGCTCTCGGCGCCCGAGGGCGACTCCCGCGTGTCGATCATCACCGGAAACCTCATCTCGTGGCACACCGGCGTGTTCGTCTTCGGGCTCGTGCTCGGCGCCGTGCTGATCGTGCGCGGCATCAAGGGCGCGCTGCTGATCTCGATCGTCGCGTCGACCATTCTCGCGGTGATCATCAACAGCACGAGCGACGGCAAGGAATGGGAGAACAGCGCGAGCCTCCCGTCCTCGTGGGTTGGCACGCCCGACTTCTCGCTCGTCGGTGCCTTCAACTTCGACTTCGTCAGCGCGCTCGGCTTCTGGACCGCGCTCGCGGTGGTTGTCGCCGTGATGCTGTCGGACTTCTTCGACACGATGGGCACCGCCATCGCGCTCGGACGCAAGGCGAATCTCGTTGACGAGAGCACGGGCTCCCTGCCGCGCCTGCGACAGGTCCTGCTCGTCGACGGCCTTGCCGCATCGCTCGGTGGCGCCACGTCGTCGTCGTCGAACACGACGTACATCGAGAGCGCGTCGGGTATCGGCGAGGGTGGCCGCACCGGCCTCACCGCCGTCGTCACCGGCCTGCTCTTCGCCGCAGCCATGTTCCTGTCGCCGATCGCGGGCGTCATCCCCGCCGAGGCGACCGCCCCGGCACTCGTCATCGTGGGCGCGCTCATGCTCGGGCAGCTGCGCGGCGTAGAGTGGGACGACCTGGGTGTCGCCCTGCCGGTGCTCCTGACGGTTCTGATCATGCCGGCGACGTATTCGATCACCAACGGCGTCGGCGCGGGCATCGTGTCGTACGTCGTGATCGCCGCCCTGCGCGGCAACCCGAAGAGCGTGCACCCGCTGCTGTACGTGGTGGCTGCGCTGTTCGTCTGGTACTTCGTCCACGGCGCGATCTAGCGATGCGGCCGCGGTGCATGCTCCGGCGAAGAGTCGGGCATGCACCGCGGCCTTCCGCTTCTCATGCTCGCCGTTCTCGTGATTGCCGCGTGCGGGGGCACGACGGAGCGTGATGCCAAGGTCGGCGGCTCCACCCCGGTGACGGCGCCCGAGCCTCCCGCCGGCGCACAGCCGGTGCTGGCGGGATCGATGAGGAGCATCGACGGCAGGCCCGTCGCGCTCGACGGGTACATCGGCAAGGTCGTGCTCGTCGTCAACACCGCGTCGCACTGCGGCTACACCCCGCAGTACAGCGACCTGCAGAAGGTCTACCAGCGCTACAGCGACCAGGGCTTCGTGATCCTCGGCTTCCCGTCGAATGACTTCCAGCAGGAGTTCACCGACGACGGCGAGATCAAGACGTTCTGCTCCACCACGTACAACGTGACCTTCCCGCTCTTCTCGCGCTCGTCGGTCGTCGGCCCCGACGCGAATCCCGTGTTCGCCGCCCTCGCCGCGGAGCCCGACGGCATCGGCGCACCTCCTCAATGGAACTTCACGAAGTACCTGCTCGACCGCGACGGGACGCCCGTGGCTCGGTGGCCATCGAACATGGATCCGGCGGCGCCCAGCGTGACCAACGTGATCGAGGCACTGCTGGCGAAGCCGACGTAGATCTGCGGGATCGCCACGACCGGCGGGTCGCGGACGGGCGGTACCGTCCGTCGTGTCATGACGATGCACGATGTCGATGTCACCCAGAGCAAGGCGCAGGCGGGGCCGCGCTGGGTGCCGGTGACCGGCCTCGCCCGCTTGGGACTGGGGCTCGGCGCTCTCGGGTTCCTGCTGATGCCAGCGTGGATGCTGTTCGGCGCGCTTGGCGCGCTACCGCAGCTCATGCTGATGGCCGCCGGCGGCGCGTGCTCGCTCGTCGCGATCATCCGCCGGCGCGAGCGCGCAATCCTCGCGTTCGCGGGGCTCGCGCCGCTGGTGCTCGTCGTCGTCTTCGTCGTCGGGGAATTCGCGGCTCCGCACTGAGGACTACGCTGCCCTCGTGACGGCGCGGCAGCCATCGGCGGAGTGGGCGACGCTCGCAGAGCTCGAGCGAGACCCGCATCCGTCCCTCGCACGCATGCGCGCGATCGGCCCCGTCGTCTGGGTACCGGTCCTCGGAGGCTGGATGGTGACGACGCGAGAGGAGTGCCTCGCTGCGATGCGCGACGACGTCGGGCTCACCGTCGACGACCCCCGCTTCACGACCGGACGCATCACCGGCGCCAGCATGCTCTCGACCGACGGCACCGAGCATGCCCGCCACCGCACGCCGTTTGCCCGCCCGTTCCGGCTCGATGCAGTCCGCGACCGGTTTGCCAGTGCAGCCACCAGCGAGACGCAGCGGCTGATCGATGGTTTCGCGGCGGACGGCGAGGCAGAGCTGCGCACGCAGCTCGCCGGTCCGCTCGCAACGCGCATGATGATCCTCGCGCTCGGGCTCGATATCGCCGACGAGGGCGACATCCTCGGCTGGTACGCCCGCATCGTCGATGCGGTGCAGCAGATGAGCGCCGGCGCCGACGTTCCCGCGGATGGCCTGGCCGCGTATGCCTCCTTCGCCGCCGCCGTGCGCGCCGCGCTCGACCGCGTAGAGGACGATGCGTCGCTGCTCGCGGCGGCCCTCGGCGATGCGTCTGCGCTGTCACGCGACGAGCTCACGGCCAATGCGGCCGTGCTGCTGTTCGGCGGCATCGAGACAACAGAGGGGATGATCGCGAACCTGCTCCATCACCTCCTCACCAGCGGCCTCTTCGCGGAGGTGGCAGCCGATCCACTGCTGCTCGACGGTGCGATCGAGGAGTCGCTGCGCCTCGAGCCCGCCGCGGCGGTGCTCGACCGCTACGCGACCGCCGACCTGGAGCTGGCCGGAGTGAAGATCCCGCGCGGCGACCTGGTGATCCTGTCGATGGCGTCCGCCAACCGGGACGAGTCGGTCTTCGAGGATCCGGATCGCCTTGATCCGCGCCGCAGCAACGCGAAGCTGCACACGACGTTCGCGGCAGGCCCGCACGTCTGCCTCGGCATGCACCTGGCGCGCCTCGAGGCGCGTGCGGTGATCACCGGACTCGCACAGCGCCTGCCCGACCTGCGGCGTGATGCCGCATTCCCGAGCCAGCCGCACGGCTTGGTCTTCCGCAAGCCGCCTGCAGTGCGCGCCTCCTGGTCCGCGCGCGCCTAGCGCTTGCGGAACGAGCGAACGACGCGCGACACAAGACCGCCGTCGTTGCGCAGACGCGCCAGATCGTTGATCCGGGCGGCGTAGCGCAGCTGGGTGTTGTGATGGGAATAGAACATGACGAACCTTCCGTATGGAATCTGAGTGGCAACCGGAATCGCCCTCCAACTATGCCACGAATCTTCGTCACAAAGTGCCGATATCCCTTCCTATCACCACCCCGTTACAAGGTGGCGACAAATGTCTCCAAAACAGTGATCTCGCTGTATCCAATCCCACACGCTTAGTGTCACAAAGTCGCACCAGCGCGTCGCCGCGAGACGCGTAGGCGGACGATCCAGCTGCTGTGCCCACGAGCCTGTGAGATGCCGATCATGGCGGTGTCCCGGACGTCGTTCAGGCGCGAATGCGTCAAAGGGGTCAGACCCGTTTGGCACATCCACACCGGCACGCCCGTCCCGTTCCTGTCTCGCAGGCTCGTCGGCAGAACACCTAGCCGGTGACGGACGGGGCTGCACCGCGCCGGTGCAACGTGACGAAGCGGACGAATCGGTACGTCTTCCCGCTCGTCAGGTGGACGCGGGTGACCATGCGGATACGGACGCTGCGGGTTCCGAGCTGCGCCAGCAGCGCCCGCGTGAACGTGCAGGTGATGCGTACCGTGCCCGCCTTTTTCGCATGCACGGGCTTGGCGGTGCACGCGGTCGTCGTCGATGCACCTGCCGCAGTCGGCGTCGTACTCGTGCCGACCTGGGTGACGACGGCAGCGCTGGGCACCGTCACGGTCGTCGTCACCGCCGTGCCGGTCATCGTCGGCAGCGCCGGCGAGACGACCGGCGGCATCACAGGCGCCGGCACAGGCAGCAAGAAATCGATCACGGTGTCCTGCCCCGTCATCACGTCCCCCGACTTCGTCGTGGACTTCACGACGACGCGGTAGCCGGTGGCCGGACCAATAGTCTGAGGAAACGCGTAGCGCCCCTGCGCATCGGTCTTGACCGTCGCGAGCAACGTGCCATCGGGCGCACGTAACTCCACATCCTCGTACGGCAGAGGCACACCAGTCGTGTACTTCACGGTGCCCGAGAGCGACCCGTTGCAGCCGCCCATGCCTGCCCGGGTGGCCGAGCCGGTCACCGTCGAATCCACGGTCGGACCGGACGCGGGCACCTCCCTGACGTTTCCGGTAACCGCAAGGTCGCTCAGCGGCGTCGTTCCGCCGGCGTGGAAACCCGGCGCGCTCGTCGGACAGGCTGCCTTCACCTCGAGCGGCACGCACAGCTGCGGGTAGTCGGTCACATACGTCGCGGTGATCGTGGTGTTCTGCGCCTGGGTCAGCGTCGCGCCGACCGCGCCGACGGAGATCGTCGGCATCTGCCCGGAGATCGCGACGCTGAGTCCGGATGCGTCGACGACGCCTTGGGCGTTCGGGTACATGTCGGAGAAGCCCGGAATCGCGGTGCCGGAGCTGTCGAGGATCGTCACACGGAACGCCGTCACCGTCACGCCGCCAGGCACCGTCAGCTTGATCGTCCCCCAGCCCTTCAGACTTCCGCTGCCGTCGCAGCCGAGGCGCGGAAAGGCTGCCGCCGATGTGAGCGACATGCTCGGGCCACCGGCGCACGACGTGCCGCCGAAGCGCGCATTGAACGTCGTCACGACCGCGTTGTCACCATAGGTGAAGCCGCAATCCGGATTCTGCGAGTCGAGTGTGAGCGTGTACCGCGAGCCCGCGGCCGCCGGCTGTGCGAACCCGGCGCACGCGGCACCGGTGACCCAGTCGTAGCACACGGGATACGCCGTCGGCCCGGACGCGGTGAGCCAGTACGTACGCGTCGCCCCGAACGCATATGACTGCAATCCGCC
>JBPCSK010000190.1:0-4696 GCA_051007275.1 Gaiellales bacterium
CATTGGACCGTCAATCAGCGCGTACTCGGTGATGGCGTCACCTGGTGGCCGCTCGTGTTCGATTGCGCCGCCGGCCTCATCGTGCGTCGTCGACGGACTGACGAATGGGACGACGTATACGTTCACGGCGACGGCGACCAACGCGGCGGGGACGTCGAATGCGTCGGCTGCGTCTGCCTCCGTCACCCCGACTGCTGCCGCATCGAGCCTGCCTGCGTCGCCGCGTCCGCGGCTGTCGGGTGCGCCGCGGGTGGTGGTGTCGGGCTCGTCGGTGGTGGTGAGCAGCTCGGTGCAGGTGACGTCGGCGGGGACGCTGTCGCAGTCGGCCGTCTACGCGTCGTCGGCGCGTGCGTCGAAGCCGGTGTCGGCGTGTGCTGCGAGCGTGAAGGTGAAGAAGGCCGGCACCGTGAAGATCGCGTGTCGCCTCAACGCGAAGGCGCGCGCGGCGCTGCGGAAGGGCGCGTTGAAGCTCACGCTGACGACGACGTTCACGGCCGCGGGCAAGGCGCCGACGTCGGTGAAGAGCGCGGTCAGCGTGCCCCGCTCGTCGGGCGCGGCGACGCCGCGCGCCTCGCACGGCCTGCTGCGCTGATAGGCGACGCTACTCGGCGGTGACGAGCCGCAGCGCGCCCCGCAGGCAGCGGAACGTGGCAGGCGTGGTGCCGGCGAGCTCGCCGTCGGCCTCGACCTGCAGCGGCGTGGCGCCGCTCACGGTCACCTCGATGCCCTTGAGGTGCGTGATCTGCGGGTGGTCGCCGAGCGTGCCCGTGTAGAGGCGGTGCACGTTCAGCGCGAGATCCTTGGCGCCGACGTCGCCGACGAGCACCATGTCGAGCAGGCCGTCGTCGGGGCGCGCGCCGTGCGCGACCTTGATGCCGCCGCCGAGCGAGTGGCCGATCGCGCAGACGATCGCCGAGGCCGTGACGTCGAAGGCGCGGCCGTCGAGCTCGACGTGCACGGGGGTGTTGTCGTAGCCGCGGAAGCCCTGGAAGGCGGCGACGAGGAACGTGGGGGTGCCGCCGAGGCGCTTCGACATGCCGTTGGCGCGCTTGGCGATCGCGCCCGTCACGCCGCACGAGGCGGCGTTGGCGAAGCGGCGGCCGCCCTCGGGATCGTCGGTCGAGCGCACCTCGCCGACGTCGATCGGACGGATCGGCCCCTCGGCGATCGCGCGGATCGCGTCGGCCGCCTTCGTGGGGATCGCGTGGCTGCGGATGAAATCGCGGCCCGTGCCGCGGGCGATCACGCCGAGCGCGGCCTCGCCGAAGGGCGTGCCGCCGGGGCCGACGAGGCCGTTGACGACCTCGTGCACCGTGCCGTCACCGCCGACTGCGACGACCACGTCGGCGCCGGCCATGCTCGCCTCGCGCGCCAGCTCGGTCGCGTGCCCGGCCGCCTCGGTGATGCGCTCCTCGACGCGCACGCCCAGGCGCTGGGCCTCGGCGACGAGCCCCGGCCACTCCTGCCCGGTCTTGCCGTTGGCGGAGGCGGGGTTGATGATCAGGACGACGCGTCGGGTCACTTGGGCTTCGGCTCCGAGAGGAGGGCGCCCAGGGCGACGGGCGCGGCGGTCAGGATGGCGTCGCGCTGCTGCTCGGCCGTCCACTGCGTGGCGGGGGCATCGACGACGTTCGAGCAGACGAGGAAGGCGCCGGCGGAGATGCCGCGCAGCGGCGCGAGCGTGAGCAGCGTGGCGGTCTCCATGTCGACGCCGACCGCGCCGCGTGCCGCCCACCGGCGGTCGAGGTCGTCGTCGGGATCGAAGTACAGGTCGGTCGTGGCGACGAGGCCGACGCGCATGCGCACGCCGAGGTGCTTGGCGTCGTGGACGGCGGCGTGGACGATCTCGAAGTCGGCCATCGGCGCGTGCGGCTCCCCGCCCACGAGCGCGCGGGTGGCGCCGTCGTGCGGGATCGCGGCGGCGGCGCAGAGCAGGTCGCCGGGCTGGAAGGCGGGGGAGAGGGAGCCGAACGTGCCGAGCCGGACGATGCGCGTGACGCCCGCCTGGACGTGCTCCTCGATGACCAGCGCCGCCGAGGCGCCGCCGATGCCGTGCGTCTGCAGCCCCACGCGCTTGCCGTTGAACGTGCCGACGTAGCCGAGCATCCCGCGCGCGTCGCCGACCAGCTCGGCGCCCTCGAGCACCTCGCGCGCCACGAGCTCGGTGCGGCGCGGGTCGCCGATGATCAGCACGTGCGTGCCGAACGCGCCGGGCGCGGAGGTGACGACTTCTGCCATGAGCGGCATGGTAGGGGCGCGGTACGGTATCCGCATGTCGCACGCACCCGCCGCCTCGCCCGTCCGAGCCGGCGCCGGTGCGATCCTCGCCCTGTCGATCGCCTCGGCGACGATGTTCATGATCCCGTACTCGACGCAGGCGATCGTGCCGTCGATCGGCGCGAGCCTCGGCGTCGGACCGGCGGTGACGGGCCTGACGATCACCGTGGTCGTGATCGGCATCGCGCTCGGCGCCTGGCTGATGGGTCCGCTGTCCGACCGCGTCGGACGGCGCTCGGTCATGTTCGGGTCGTGCGCGCTGCTCGCGGTGCCGACGGTGCTGATCGCATTCGTCTCGGGCATCGTGGAGCTGCTCGTCCTGCGCTCGCTGCAGGGGCTGCTCCTGCCGGGGCTCCTCACGGTCGCCACCGCGTACGTCTACGAGGCGTTCCCGGAGCGGCGCGTGCCGACCGTCGTCGGCATCTACACCTCGTCGCTGGTGCTCGGCGGCTTCCTCGGCCGCACGATTCCGGCGCTGCTCGTGGAGCACATCGGCTGGCGCGACTCGCTCGCGGTGCTCGCGATCCCCGTCCTGATCAGCGCCGTGCTGGTGCGGATCCTGCTGCCCGTCGCGCCGCCGCCGCCGAAGGCGCGCTCACCGCTGCGCGCGCTGCGGGCGCACCTGCGCAACACGCCGATCCTGCTCAACGCCTTCGCCGCGGGCTCGACGTTCTTCGCGTTCGTCGGCCTGTTCTCCGTCCTCGCCTACCGGCTCGAGTCGAGCGTCTTCGGCATGAGCGACGTCGAGGTGGGCGCGTTCTACATCGTGTGGCTCGTCGGCGCGCTCGCGCCGTTCGCCGTGCGCATCGCCGGGCGGCTCGGGCCGCGCCACGTGCTGCCGGCGTTTCCGCTGGTCGCCGCCGCAGGGCTCCTGGTCGGGTGCATCCCGAGCCTCCTGCCGACGATCGTGGGGATGATGGTGATGGCCGGCAGCCTGTTCTTCATGGTCGGCGTCGCGCAGCTGCTCGTGCCGCAGCTGACGGCGCGCGATCGTGGCAGCGCGATGAGCCTGCACCTGACGATCTACTACCTGCTCGGGTCGCTCGGCCCGTTCCTGATCGGGGCGGCGTGGAGCGCAGCGGGGTGGACCGGCGCCGTCGTGCTCGCCATGGCCGCGCTCGTGGTCGCCTTCGCCCTGACGGTGGTTCTCCGCAGATCTGCGCCGAGTGACGCCGCGCCCCGAAGAGGAACAGAGCCGCTGCTATCGTGAGACCACTGACGCACCTGCGTCACCGACCCGCCGGAGCCCCGTGAATCGGATCTTCAAGAACGCCGTTTTCCCGATTCTCGTCGTCATCCTGCTCGCGTTTCTCGCGCAGCGCCTGCTGCTCAACAACGACTCGACCGACGCGCCGCCGAAGACGTGGTCGACGATGCTCACCGATCTCAAGGACGGGGACGTCACCGCGCTCGACCAGAACGTCAGCTCGAACAACGTCAAGGTCACGCTCAAGCCGGTCGACGGCAAGGCCGCCGAGAACTACACCGTCGGCATCCCGGGCGACGCCGCGTGGGATCAGGTCTACGAGGCCAACAAGGACAAGCTCACCATCACGGGCGCCGAGGTCGGCGGCTCGTCGTGGGTGTCGCTCCTCGTGAGCATCCTCCCGTTCGTGCTGTTCCTCGGCTTCTGGCTGTTCCTGATGAACCAGATGCAGGGCGGCGGCTCGCGCGTGATGAGCTTCGGCAAGAGCAAGGCCAAGCGCATGAGCGTCGACTCGCCGAAGGTGACGTTCAAGGACGTCGCCGGCGCGGACGAGGCCGTTGAGGAGCTGCAGGAGATCAAGGAGTTCCTCGAGAACCCGAAGAAGTTCCAGTCGCTCGGCGCGAAGATCCCCAAGGGCGTGCTGCTGTTCGGGCCTCCCGGCACCGGCAAGACGCTGCTGGCGCGCGCCGTCGCGGGTGAGGCCGGCGTGCCGTTCTTCTCGATCTCCGGGTCCGACTTCGTGGAGATGTTCGTCGGCGTCGGCGCCAGCCGCGTCCGCGACCTGTTCGAGCAGGCCAAGCAGAACTCGCCGTGCATCATCTTCATCGACGAGATCGACGCCGTCGGCCGCCATCGCGGCGCCGGCATGGGCGGCGGCCACGACGAGCGGGAGCAGACGCTGAACCAGCTGCTCGTCGAGATGGACGGCTTCGAGGCCAACGTCAACGTGATCCTGATCGCCGCCACGAACCGCCCCGACGTGCTCGACCCGGCGCTCCTGCGCCCCGGCCGCTTCGACCGCCAGATCGTCGTCGACCGCCCCGACCGCTCCGGCCGCGAGGCGATCCTCAAGGTGCACTCGAAGGGCAAGCCGATCGGCGACGACATCGACCTCGGCGTCCTCGCCGGGCAGACGCCGGGCTTCACCGGTGCCGACCTCGCAAACCTGATCAACGAGTCTGCGCTGCTCACCGCGCGCGCCGGCAAGAAGAC
>JBPCSK010000191.1:0-2124 GCA_051007275.1 Gaiellales bacterium
CGGCGTCGCCTTCCTCGGCATCCTTATCCTGCGCACGCGCGACGTCGGAGCGTTCGCCAAGGAGGTTGACACGCTGGATCGAGCCGACCGCGAGTGGCTCAAGGGTGGCCCGCGACGCATCGTCAGCCACGACGGAGCGCCGGCGAAGGGCTGGCTCAACGCCGGGCAGAAGCTCAACACCGCCGTCACGATCGGGTTGCTGATCGTGCTCGCGTTCACGGGCATCCTGCTCTGGCTGGGCGAGCAGAACACGACCTATCGCTTCGCCGGCACGGTCGACGTGCACGACATCGCGACGATCCTGATCCTCGGGCTCGTGTGCGGGCACCTCTACCTGGCGCTCTTCAACCGCACGACGCGGGCATCGTTGAGCGGCATGGTCGACGGTACCGTCGATCGCGAGTGGGCCCGTGCCAACCACGGCCGCTGGGTGGCCGAGGTCGAGGCGCAGGCGCCCGATCGCACATCCTGACTGTCTGATCAGTCAGGAGCGCCTCCAGACTCACTATCCTGAGCGCGTCACGGCGAGGAGGCCCCATGATCGACTGCGACGTCCACGTGCAGATCTCGCACCCCGAGGAGCTGCTCAAGTTCATCGACGAGCCCGAGCGCGACTGGTACCGCAACCAGTCGTACCTGCTCGGCCTGCCCGGCTATCCGTGGGCGAACCCGTCGACGTGGTTCCGCGGCGATCTCGCGGTGGATGACAATGGCGTCCCCGGCGCCAACGCCACGATCGTCGCCAAGGAGGTGCTCGACGGTCAGGGCGCCGACCTCGGCATCCTCACGGCCGATGACGCGCTGAGCGTCGGGCTGATGCAGAACCCCTACCGCGCCGCTGCCCTCGCGCGCGCCCACAACGACTGGCTCCGCGAGGACTGGTTTCCGGTCGACGACCGCTTCCGCGGCTCGATCGTGGTGCCGTCACAGGATCCTGTCGCCGCGGTCGCCGAGATCGAGCGCTGCGCGGGCGACCGTCGCTTCGTGCAGGTCCTGCTCGCCGGTGGCAGCGAGCGCCCCTACGGCGACCCGAAGTACCTGCCGATCCTCGAGGCGGCCGCCGCGAACGGTCTGGCCCTCGCGATCCACTCCGGCATGGAAGGCATGGGCCTCGCGCACCAGCCCACCGGAGCCGGCGCGCCGACGTTCTACATCGAGTGGCACACGACCGGCTCGGCCTGCTCGATCATGGGGCACCTGTTCTCGCTGCTCACGCACGGCACCTTCCGCCGCGTGCCCGACCTCAAGGTGCTCCTGATCGAGGGTGGCATCGCCTGGCTGCCCGGGATGCTCTGGCGCCACGACACGAACTGGCGCGGCCTCCGTGACGACACGCCCTGGCTTGACGAGCCGCCGAGCGAGACGATGAAGCGCCACATTCGCTTTGCCACGCAGCCGCTCGAGCACACCGACGGCAACGACGAGCTGCTGTGGCAGATGCTCGCGTCCATCGGCGCGCCCGACATCCTCTGCTACTCGTCGGACTACCCGCACTGGGACGGCGACGAGCCGAAGTGGCTCGCCAACCGCCTGCCCGAGACGTGGCGCCAGGGCGTCATGCACGACAACGCCGTCGCCTTCTACGGGAGCCGTCTCGACCTGCCGGTGACGCGATGAGCGCCTGGCACGACATCGCGGCCGAGGCCGACGTCGCTCCCGGCGCCCCTGCGATTGCCCGCATCGATGGGCGCGAGATCGGCGTGATGCGCGACCCGCGCACGAACGAGCTGATCGCGATCCGCAACCGCTGCCCCCATTCGGGCGCGAAGCTGTGCCTTGGCCAGGTGGAGCAGCGCATCGAGGGCGATCCGGGCGGCCACTACCACTGGGTCGATCGCACCGTCGTCGTGTGCCCCTGGCACGGTTGGGAGTTCGACGCCACCACGGGCGAGTGCCCCGAGGACGACAGCTACCGCGTGGCCGTCTACCCCGTCCGCGTCGAGAACGGCCGCGTCCTCGTCCAGGCCTGAGCCCGTGAGCGACGCCCAGCTCCGCACCGACTTCCCGCACGCGATCGAGGTCCGCACGCCGGTCTGGATCCCCCTGCCCGACGGCACGCGGCTGCACGCGAGGATCTGGCTGCCCGCCGACGCCGACGAGCATCCCGTGCCCGCGGTGATCGAG
>JBPCSK010000192.1:0-6555 GCA_051007275.1 Gaiellales bacterium
CGCACGCGAGTTCGTCGTGCAGGCTCGTCGGGTCTGACCCCGGTAGCTGAAGGTCCCTGACTGTCGGATGACGCCAGGGCCGGGAATCTTCACCCATGTGCCGATCGCCGAGCCGACGAGCAGGGGAGTGCGTACGTCGAAGCTGTTCGACGGTGTGGACGGAACCGGTGGCGTGGGCGGGGGGTCTTTCGTGAAGGTTGCCGTGACCGCGGAGTTTCCGAGCAGCACCAACCGGCAGGTGATCGCGGTGCCCGAGCACGCCCCTCCCCAGCCGCCGAAGCTCGAGCCACTCGCCGGTGTCGCGGTCAGGGTGATCGATGTCGACAGGAGGAAGCTCGCGGTGCAGGCGCTGCCGCAGCTGATGCCTGCAGGAGCCGACGTGACCGTGCCCGAGCCGTCCCCCGACGTCGACATGGTCAATTGGTAGCTCGTGGTACCGGAGCTGACGAACTGGGGGATGTTGGCTGTTCCGTCGTTTCGCAGCCAGGTGGCGGTGGCCTCGCCCGTCGGCGCGACCAGCAGGCGAAGGCTCGGGTCGGCAGCGAGTCCCGGATTTGCCTGCCGTAGCGTTGTGGGATTCGACCAGCTGGCACTGGCGCCGCCCGTCCGCGATGCCGACCCAATCTCACCCGTACCGTAGCTCCTCCAGGCTGCGGTCACCTCGCCGTCCGGGGCGAAGCGGACCTGAGCGATGCCGTTCCCCGATAGTGAGAGATAGGTCGGGGAGGCGAACCCTCCGCCCGAGCCAGCGCCACGCGATGCCGCCTGTATCCCATAGTCATTCCCCCAGACGACGACGGCGTCGCCGCCCGGTCCATAGGCGACCTGGGCGTCTCCACTGCTGTCGCCCATGGCGGAGAGTGAAGTCGGAGGACCGAACAGGGCGCCGCCGGCGCTGCGGGTAGCTGTCTCGATCCGATCGAGTGTCGGGTCGACGTTGGTTTTGGTCCAGGTCGCGGTGACCTCGCCCGCGGGGCCGACGGCGACCCAGGGGCTCACGCCTGACAGGGACAGCGTCTCAGGAGCGGGCGGATTTGGGAAGTGAGACTGACCGGCTGCGCGTATCGAGACCTCGACGCGGTAGGGCGGAGAGACCGTGAGGCTTCGGTTCCAGGTCACGGCGGTCGTGCCGTTCGATCCAACTGCGATGTGCGGCACGAAGATGTACGGCGCTTCCGCCGAAAGGATTTCAGGGGGCGTAGCCGTGGGATCGGGGAAGCTGCTGGCTCCGGCCGCGCGCGTCGTTGATTTCACCACCAGTCGCGAGACGTCGGACCCCAGTGTTCCCACCCAGATGACGGTCATGGCCCCGTCAGGTCCGACCGCGTTCTGTGGCGGCTGGCGAAGGCTGACTGGCGGGGGGTCGTCTTCCGAGATCACTTGAGGCGGTCCGAATGAGCTGGCGCCGGGTGCCCGGGTCCTGGCCTCCAGCATGTTGAAGGTGCCGTAGTTCCGCCAGACGACCGTCGTCGTCCCATCGGGCGCCGACGCGACCTGCGGGAACTCGGGCGTGGCGCCCGCCGTCGTGAGCGTTTGGGGCGCATCGAAGTTCGCCTGCCCTGGTCGCCTGGTTGCCACCTGAATCCCACTGGAGGTCGTAAACGCGTTTGCGTTGACCCACACCGCGGTCACGGTGCCGTCGCCGGCGACCGCGGTCTCGAGCGCGAAGGCGTTGCCGGCGGCACCCGTGAAGTCCGTTGCGGGCAGAACCCAGTCAAGCGCCGAGGCACGGACCGGCAGAGCGAGTGCGACCGCGGTCACGCACACGACAGCGACCAACGTGGCGAAGGCCGAACACCGGGTGGCTGTCGTTCCTCCGGAGCGCAAGGAAACAGATGTTACCAGCCCGGACGCCGGAATCTGATTGGTTGGGGTCCGAAGCCGTACTCCAGCAGCCATGCACGAGCGGAGGGTCCGCGTCGAGCCAGTCAACCCTAATAGGTGACCGGGACGATCAGCGTGAAGGCGTGGGAGATGGGCGTGGCTCGTGGCCTGGGCCGCATCGCTCGATCCGTGGATAACGCGCGGGGAACGCAGCAGGCGCGTCAGTCGCCAGTGACGTCGGTGTACACGACGTGATGCGGTTTCGTCCGGGGGATCAGCAGGCAGCAGAAAGCGCCGACGACAGCGGTGATGCCTGCGATGGCGAAGACCGTCGTGAACCCGCGCTCGGCCGGCAGCAGGCCATTCGTGTCAGGGATCACGTAGATGCTGATGATCGCCGCGCCGACCTGGCCGCCGATCACGCCGCCGATGGTCCGCATCACCGTGTTCATGCCCATCGCGATGCCCGTGACGCCTGGCTCGACGGCGTCGATGATCAGCTTCGCGAGCATCGCGTAGACGAGGCCCACGCCGGTGCCGACGAGCGTCATCGCCACGACGATCTGCCAGCTCTGCGTATGGGCCACGGCGAGCAGCAGGCCGCCGATGCCGAGCACGATCATGCCCGCCATCACGAGCATGCGCGCACCGACGTGCGGCTCGATCCGCCCGACGAAGGGACCGACGACCATGATCATCACCGAGGCGGGCAGCAGGTAGAGGCCGGCCTCGATGACGCTCGCGCCGAAGCCGTAGTGGATCATCGCGGCCATCTGCGCGGGCATGTTCGCGCCCATCTGGACGAACGTCGGCACGAGCAGGAAGGTGCCGAACATCGAGAAGCCGGCGATCAGAGCGGCGATGTTCGGCCACAGCACGGCGCGGTTGCGCATCAGCGCGATGTCGACCAGCGGCTCCGCGGTGCGCAGCTCCACGATGAACCAGATGACGAATGCGGCGATCGACGCGACGAAGACGCCGAGGGTCGCCGCGCTAGTCCAGCCCCACTTCTCGCCCTCGCTGAGCGCGATCAGGAACGTCGCGAGCCCGAGCGACAGCAGCACGGCGCCCGGGATGTCGAGCTTCGCCGGACGGCGGATCGGCGACTCGGGGATGATCCGCCACACGAGGATCAGCGCGATCAGGATCGGGAACGCGCCGATCCAGAACAGCCAGCTCCAGTGAAGGTTCTGGAGGATCACGCCGCTCAGCACGAGGCCGACGCCGCCGCCGACTCCGAACGTCGCCGACAGGGTGCCGAGGCCGGTGCCGACCTTCTCGGGCGGGAACTCGTCGCGGATGATGCCGAACGAGAGGGGGAAGATCGCGCCGGCCGCACCTTGCAGCGCGCGGGCGACGATCAGCATCGCGATCGAGGTGGAGAGCGCGGCCGCGACCGTGCCGACGATGAAGATCGCCATCGCGATCATCAGCAGGCGCTTCTTGCCGTGCATGTCGCCGAGCTTGCCGAGCAGCGGCGTGGCGATCGCGCTCGTCAGCAGGAAGCCCGTGAAGACCCAGGTGCCCCACGTGTTCGTGGTGTGGAGGTCGCGCTCGATCGTCGGCAGGGCCGGCACCACGAGCGTCTGCTGCAGGACGTACGAGACCGCAGCGACGGCGAGGATGAAGAGCGTCAGCCCGGGGCGGCGCGAGGTCTCGGCGTGGGCGGCCACGATCGGCACCCTACCGCGACCGCTTGCCGGATGGCGCCGCGGCCGGCAGGTTCGAGCTCAAGGCTGGGGCGGCAGGATTCGAACCTGCGGTGGCGGGACCAAAACCCGCTGCCTTACCACTTGGCGACGCCCCAGAGTCGCGACGGAGCGTAGCGGGGACGCCCGGGAGGATCAGGCGGGCACCGCGCCGCCGATCGTCGCCCCGATCGTCGCGGCGGCCTCCGCCACGCTCGGCGCGGCCTCCTCGAGGCGCTCGCCGAAGCGGAAGTCCGGGGCCGAGACGTTGACCGCGGCGATCACGCGCCCGGCGGCATCGTGGACGGGCGCGGCGACGGAGACGAGGCCGGGCTCGAACTCCTCGCGGACGATCGCGTAGCCCTGCTCCCGCGCGGTCGCGACCTCCGCCAGGTGCGCGCCGAGGCCCGCCGTCACGAGCTCGTCGTCGGACAGCCCCGTCGCCAGCGCGCGGCCGGCCGATGTCGTGGCGAGCGGCGTGAGCCCGCCGACACGACCCGGAGCGTGGATGGCGACGGCGGGCGACTCGGTCGCCAGCGTGAGCACCTGATCGCCCTGGCGCACCGACAGGTGCGCGCTCTCCCCGAACTCGGCGACGAGGCCGAGGAGCACGGGTCGCGCGGCGCCGATCAGCGGGGCGTCGCCGGCGAGCGCGGCCAGCGAGAACACCTGCCAACCGAGGCGGTACGCGAGCGTGTCGCGGTCGCGCGTGACGAAGCCACGCTCGTCGAGCACGGCGAGCGTGCGCGAGATCTGGCTCTTGTCGGTGCCGAGCAGCTCGGCCAGGCGCGAGACGCCGAGTCCGTCGCGAGCCGCTGCTGGCTCGGCCAGTGCGACGAGGACGTCGAGTCCGCGCCCCAGGGCGGCATTGCCGGGATTCATCCGAGCACCTCCACGACATCGCCGTTCTCCGCAACGCGGCGACGGACGAACTCGAGCAGCTCGGCCTCCTTGGCGGGGTCGAGCGGCGGCTGCTCGTACGTCTCCAGCACCTCGCGCCAGCGCGCGGCGGCACGATCGGCATGGTCCAAACGGCCGCTCTTGATCCAGCGGTCGTTGTTCTCCGTCGAGGCGATCGTCGGGCGCCAGAAGCAGTCGCGGAACCGCTCGAGCGTGTGCTGCGTGCCGAAGAAGTGGCCACCATGACCGGCCTCCACGTGCGCGTCGAACGCGAGGTCGGCCTCGGTCAGCTCGACCGTGCGGAACTGGTGGCAGAGCAGATCGAGGATCTCGGTGTCGGCCATGAACTTCTCGAAGCTCGTGACGAGACCGCCCTCCATCCAGCCGGCCGACTGCCAGCACACGTTGGCGCCCGCGAGGAACGCCGACAGCAGCGTGTTCATCGCCTCGTAGCCCGCCTGGTAGTCGGGCAGGGGACTCGAGGTGAGCGTGCCACCGCCCGAACGCCACGGCAGGTTGAGGTCGCGCGCGATCTGGCCCGACGCGTACAGGCCGAAGGCCGACTCGGGACCGCCGAACGCCGGCGAGCCCGTCTTCATGTCGGTCGAGGAGAGGAACGATCCCATCACGCAGGGCGTACCGGGGCGTACGAGCTGCACCAGCGCCACGCCGGCGAGGCTCTCGAGCGTCTGCTGCACGAGTGCGGCCGGCGTCGACACGGGCGCCATCGCGCCCATCAGCAGGAACGGCGTGATGATGATCGCCTGGCCGGCGGCGCCGTAGTTGAGGATGCCGTCGAGCATGCGCGCGTCGAAACGCAGCGGCGAGTTGACGTTGCAGTTGGCGAAGATCACCGGCGCATCGCCGGCCATGACGTCCGCGCCATGCACGATCTCTGCCATCCGCAGGCAGTCCGCGGCGGCCTCTCCGCTCGAGGGCTCGCCGGCCCACACGCGGTCGGTCAGGCGAATCGACGACAGGGCGCGCAGCAGATGGCGCGAGTCGAGTGGCAGGTCATTGGGCTCGAGGACGTTGCGCCCGGGCGTGTCGAGGTTGGGGTCCAGCTGCACGAGCCGCAGCAGGTTCTCGTAGTCGGCGTAGGTGCCCTCGCGCCGCTCGTCGCCGATCCGCACGAACGGCGGACCCTGCACCGCGCAGAAGATCATGTGGTCGCCGCCGATGACGAGATCGCGCTCGCGGTTGCGGGCGATCATCGAGAACGTCGCCGGAGCCTTCGCGGCCTGTGCGAGCAGGAACTCGGGGTCGAAGCGCACGGTGCCGTCATCGTCGACCGTCTGGCCGGCGTCGCGGAAGAGCTGCAGCGCCTGCTCGTTGTCGAACTGCACCCCGACCTCCCGACCGAGCCGCTTCCAGCCGGCGTGGATCGTGGCGAGGGCATCGGCCGATAGCGGCTCGTAGCGGGGCATCGCGTTCGTCAGCACAGGGACCTCATCTCAACATGCAACTGTGGTTGCAGATTACTCCCGCGGGCGTGCGCAGACAAGGAGGGGTGGTGAGCTGCGGGGAGTCGGCGACGTCGCCGCTCGGCGCAGGGCTACGCGCGGCGCTTGGTGAGGAAGCGCGTGAGGCCCGCGACAATCGCCGCGGCCTCGGCATGGCGCCCGGCCGTCGACTCGATCTGCGGCGCGTCGAAGGTCGAGTGCATGTTGCCGACCTCGGTGAAGACCTTCGGCACCTTCGAGAGATTGAGCCCGCCGAGGTCGTCGCGGACGATCAGGCCGTCCTCGCCGATGTAGTTCGAGACCTCGGTCGGCCCCTGATCGCGCAGCGCGTTGCGGATGTCGAGGCCAAGCAGGCGCGAGAGCGAGAGCATGCGCCCTCCCTGGCCGACGTCGGCGGGGAGGATCACGTGGAAGCCGTGGTAGCCGTTATTCGTGTTGCCGTCCGCGTGGATCGACACGGCGGCATCGGCTCGCACGCGGTTCCCGAGCGCGGCCCGCTGGGTGATGCACGGGCCGACGCCGGCGTTCGAGGTGCGCGTCATGACCACGCGGGCTCCCTGCCGCTGCAGCAGCTGGCGCACGACGACGGCGACGTCCCAGTTGTGCTGTGACTCGTTGTACCCGTCGTCCGTCGAGGCGCCGTCGGCATCGCAGTCCTTCCAGATCGTGCCCACCCACAC
>JBPCSK010000193.1:0-1160 GCA_051007275.1 Gaiellales bacterium
GCTCGAGGTCGACCTCGCCGTCGGCGGGGCGAGGCCCGACGCCGATCAGGCCGTTTTCCGTGTGCAGGAAGATCTCCACGTCCGGGTCGAGGAAGCCGGGGATCCGGGTGGGGATGCCGATGCCGAGGTTCACGACCTCGCCGGTCTCCAGCTACTGGGCCGCGCGGGCGGCGATCACAGCGCGGGCGTCGCTCCTGCGCCGGCCCCCTGCACGTCGGCGAGCGACAGCGTGCGCTGCACCAGTCGGTCGATGTACAGGTGCGGCGTGTGGATGTCCTCCGGCTCGAAGCCGTCGACGGGCCGAACCTCCGCGACCTCGGCGATCGTCAGCGCGCCTGCGCTCGCCATCGCGGGGTTGAAGTTCTGCGCCGTGCGGCGGTAGCGCAGGTTGCCGAGCTCGTCGCCCCACGTCGCGTAGACGAGACTCACGTCGGCCCGCAGCGGCGCCTGGAGGATGTGCGGCACGCCGTCGATGACGCGCTCCTCGTGCCCAGCCGCGAGCTCGGTGCGCGCGCCGACCGGCGTGTAGAACCCGCCGATGCCCGCGCCGCCGGCGCGGATCGCCTCGGCGAGCGTGCCCTGCGGCAGCAGCTCGTACTCGATCGCGCCGCTCATCGCAGCCTCGACGGCCTCCGGGTTCGACGTGAAGAACGATGCGATCGCCTTCTTGATGCGCCCCTGCCGCAGCAGCAGTCCGAGTCCGCGCCCGGGCTCGCCGGTGTTGTTCGAGATGATCGTCAGGTTCGTCGCCGTCGAGTGCTCCACGAGCGCATCAATCAGCGTCAGCGGGGCGCCGACGAGGCCGAAGCCACCGACCATGATCGTCGCGCCGTCGGGGATCTCGGCGATCGCCTCGATCGCGGTGCTGCGGGTCGCCGCCATGGCGGGATCATCGCACTCCGTCGCGCGGGAGCGGACGGGCTCTGCGTTTCCGGCCATATCGCGGCAGGCGAACGCCTCGCGACGCGCGGTGCTTCGTTGTATAGTGCATCCAACTGTTTTGGAGAAAGAGGAGAGGTATGCCCACCACAGTCCCCACCCGGATCGTGCGCCGAGTGCTAACGGCCGGACTCATCGCAGGCGCTGCCCTGCTCGCGGTGGCCGGGATCGCGCAGGCGTACGTCCCGAACATCGTGGCGCAGGCGGGCCTCAACAACGCC
>JBPCSK010000194.1:0-6443 GCA_051007275.1 Gaiellales bacterium
CCCCCGGGGCGATCAGGCCGATCGCGAAGTACATCAGCGCGGGGTGAAACTCGGTGAGGTCGGAGGCATGGCCAGAGACGAGCGCCTCGACGATCACGATCACCATCGCCAGCCCCACGACGACCACGGAGCCCGCAATCGGGTCCGGCGTGCGCATGATCCCGCGGCGCACGAGCACGGTCAGAAGCGCGAACAGAATGCCCGCGAGCACGCCCAGTCCGATTGCCAGCATGCGGCCACGATACCGCGCCGAGCGGGAATCCACCGGCGGCCGATGCATTTCGCTCTAACGCGGCTATGATCGCGATCAGCGAGAGCCCCCGTGCGGGCGAGGAGGAACGATGAAGAAGATCATCCGCGGCGGCACCGTCGTCAATGCGCGAGAAACCATCAAGGGCGACGTCCTGATCGACGGGGAGTCCGTCGTCGCCGTCGGCCAGATCGGCGACGTCGAGGGCGCCGAGGTGATCGACGCGACCGGCTGCTACCTGCTGCCGGGCCTCATCGACAACCACACGCACATGTCGATGCCGTTCGGCGGCACGACCACGGCCGACGACTACAACACGGGCACGCAGGCGGCTGCCGCCGGCGGGGTCACGGCGATCGTCGATTTTGGTCTGCAGATGGAGGACGGCGGACTGCAGTCGTCGCTCGACCAGTGGATGGGGCGCGCCGAGGGCGCCGCGCACGTGGATTACGGCTTCCACATGGCGATCACGCGCTCCGACGAGGGCACGTTCAAGGATATGCCCAAGATGGTCGAGCAGGGCGTCTCGTCGTTCAAGGTCTTCCTCGCCTACAAGGACGTCCTGATGATCACGGACGACCTCTTCCTGCGTGTGCTGGAAGAATCGAAGGAGCATGGCGGCCTGGTGCAGGTCCACGCCGAGAACGGCTGGATCATCGACCGCCTCGTGAGCGAGGCCCTCGGCCGCGGTGACACGACGCCGGTCTGGCACTCCTATACCCGCCCCGAGTGGGTCGAGGCGGAGGCCACGGGCCGCGCGGTGCGCTTCGCCGAGCAGGCGGATGCCCCGGTCTTCATCGTGCACGTCTCGTGCCAGCCCGCGGCCGAGGAGATCATCGCGGGCCGCGCGCGCGGCGTCGCCGCCTACGGCGAGACCTGCATCCAGTACCTGTTCGCCGACATCACCGACCTCGAGCGTCCGGCACCGGAGGGCGCGCGCTTCGTGTGCTCGCCGCCGCTGCGCGACGCGTCGAACCAGGACTTCATCTGGGACTGCCTCAAGTACGGGCACCTGCAGTCGATCTCGACCGACCACTGCCCGTTCGACGACCCGCAGAAGGCGCTCGGTGCGGATGACTTCTCGAAGATCCCGAACGGCCTCGCCGCCATCCAGCACCGCCTGCCCCTGATGTGGGAGCACGGCGTCAAGGACGGTCGCATCTCGATGAACCGCCTCGTCGACATCACGTCGACGGCGATCGCGAAGCAGTTCGGCATGCCGACGAAGGGCGCGATCGCGCCAGGCTTCGACGCCGACGTCGTGATCTTCGATCCGAAGACGCCGTTCACGTTCTCGCCGGCGACGTCGTTCATGAACGTCAGCTACGACCTCTGGGACGGCAAGACCGTCGGCGGCTCCGTCCGCTCGACGCTGTGCCGCGGCTCCGTCGTGTTCGATCAGGGCGAGATCAAGACGCAGCCGGGTCACGGCAAGTTCCTCAAGCGCATCCCGTTCGACGCGGCGCGCCAGGGCGACGTGGCCTAGTAGACGTCACACCAATCTGGATCCGGATCCAGATTGGTCATTGTGGTGCCAAATCGGATCCGGATCCAAATTGGTCGATTTCGTGCCACGTTGGATCCGGATCCAAAGTGGTCAAAACCGTGCACGATTTGAACTGGATTCGGAGCAGCCTGTCAGGGCCCGCCAAGCGGGCGGCCGTCGTTCATGGCCGCGACGATCGCGTTGGCGATCTGGTCGCCATAGCCGGCGTCGATCGCCGCCCGATACGTTGCCACACAGGCCTCGGCGATCTGCGTCGGCGTGCCGGTCTCGGCGGCGAGCCGAAGGAAGACATCGACGTCCTTCGCCATCAGGTCGACCGACAGCCCGCCGGGCATGTCATCGCCGGCGACGATCTTGGGGAAGCGGTTGGCGCTCGCCCAGGAAGCGCCGCTACCCGCGTTGATCGCCTCCAGTAAGCGCGCTGGATCGAGCCCGGCCGCGACGCCGGCGAGCATCGCCTCGCCGGTCGCGGCAAGCGTGACGGCGTTGAGGACGTTGTTGACGGCCTTGGTCGTGTGGCCGGCTCCGCTCGGTCCCATCACGAGCACCTGAGCGGAGATCGCCTCGAGCACGGGCCGCGCAGCTGCGATTGCAGCGTCATCGCCGCCGACGAGCACCACCAGCGCACCCCGCTCGGCTGCGGCCGCCCCGCCCGTCACGCCCGCGTCGACGAGGGCGATGCCCTGCGCTGCGCAGCGTGCATGCAGGCGACGTGTCGACGCCGGATCGGCCGTGGTCAGATCGACGATCGTGAGCCCGGCGGCACCGTGCTCGAGCAGCCCTCCCGGTCCCTCGACGACGGCCTCCACCTCGCGCGATGACGGCAGCGAGAGCAGCACGATCGGCGCCTGGGCGACGGCGGCCAGCTCCGACGCCTCAGCACCGGTCGCGGCCGCTCGGTTGGCATCGGCATCGCAAGCCAGCACGCGGAAGCCCGCGCGCACGAGCACGCCCGCCACGCGTCCGCCGATGTTGCCACAGCCCACGAGCCCGATCGCATCCATGGCCGGAGCGTACCGCCGCCCAACCGGCGCAGCCACAGGGCACTAGAGTGCGAACCACTCGTCATGGCAGCCCAGCCGAGACCCTTCCGCGGACGGTTCCTCATCGCCGAGGCGATGCTGGTCGTGTGCGGGCTGGCGCTGCTCGGCGGCTTCGGCTGGCAGCTCGCCCACCTCGACCGCTGGCGCACCGCTCACACCGCGACTGCCGCCAAGGCCGACGCCTTCCCCGAGTACCACCGCGACGTGCGCATCGCCCGCCGGCTGCTGGTGCCGCTGTTCCCGACGGACGGCGTGGCCGAGCGCTACGGGCTGCGCATCACGCCGAACTCGTTCGATCTCCGCAACCCGCCGTCGCGCACGTCGATGTTCGTCGTGCCGCTCCCCGGGCAGAACCCGTACTCGCCGATGACCGTCGAGTTCTTCGCCGCCGGCTTCATCATCGGTCGGGCCCAGTCGTTCCAGCTGGCGAACGTCAAGCAGGGACGGCTCACGCTGATCGCCTGGGCCTTCACCTCCCATGAGGGCGCGCTGCGGGCCTTTCGGGCGTACCGCGACGTGACGGGACTGCCGGGCACGCCGAACGCGTACGCGCGGCACGCAGGGCTGAAGGGCAGCGCGGAGCACGGCCTCGAGGAGCTGTTCTGGGTCCGCGGCCGACTGCTGCTGCAGAGCAGCTACGCCGCACCGCAGGACGATCTCTCCCGAATCCAGCGGGCGCACCGACGGCTGACGGGGTACTTCGACGCTCGGGTCCGCGGCGTGATGGCCGACCCGACGCCCACGCCCGTCCTGCCGGATCTCACGCCGCTGGGGCGCCTCAAGGCGATGGTCGTCCCCGATCTGCAGCTGCGTGGCGGCCTCGCCACGCGCCCCGCGGCTGGCGGACTCCAGGTCGGAGCGATGCGCGGCTGGCAGGCGGCACCCGCACTCGACGTGGCGTTCAGCAGGCTCGGCCTGATGGGGATCAATCGCCAGGTGATCGGCGTCGCCGGCATGTCGCTCGGCCACTACGAGCTGGCGGCGGAGCGGTTCCCCTCCGCGCGTGCCGCGCGGCAGGCGTTCGCGCTGCTTGCGACGCAGCCCCGCAGCCGGCCCACGACTCCGCGCGGCATCGGCCGCGCGCTCGTCATCAACGGCCCGGGCGGCTCGAACTTCTCGGATCTGTGGTGGCAGCGCGGGGCGCTGCTCCTGCGCGCGTCGTCCTATGCGTCGCGTCTGGCCCCCCTGCCGACAACCGAGCGCCTGGAGCTCGCGATCCTCCTCGACCGCCAGGCGACGCAGGCGCTGGCGCTGCTACCGCGCTGAGCCTGCAACGCTACGGGCATGGACAGCAGCGACGCACGCCGAATCCTCGTCCAGGGATCCTCGGGCCCCGAGCCCTGCGGCCTCACGATTCGCATCATCGCCGGCCTGCTCGACTACGGCGTCGTGATCGTGGTCCTGTTCTGGATCTACGTCTTCTCCCGCTCGCAGCAGGCCGACGGCAGCTTCACGCGCCCCGCCCTCTGGGTGCTGATCGTCTACGTGATCTGGTGGCTCCTGTACTACGGCCTGTTCGAGTACTTCTGGAACGGCCAGACGCCGGGCAAGCGCGCGACGCGCATCAAGGCCGTGATGGGCGGCGGCGATCCACTCACGCCGATGGCGGCTGCCAAGCGCACGCTCGCGCGGCCGATCGACATGCTGCCGTGGGTCACGCCGGACGCCCTCGGCATCCTCTTCATCATCGCGACGGGACCGAAGCGCCGCCAGCGCATCGGCGACCGCTGGGCGGGCACCAAGGTCGTCAAGGTCGACCAGCCCGATCCCTGGCGCGAGCGCAGCGATCTCTAGACGTCCGCCAGGCCGGACGCCGGCCGCAGCGGATCAGCGCGTCGTGTAGCCCGCGTCGACGACGAGCGCGGTGCCGACCGTCGCCTTCGCACGCTCGCTGGCGAGATACGCGATCGCCTCGGCGATCTCGGCCGGCTCGATCAGACGGCCGATCACGCCCGCGTCCTCGAACGCCTTGCGGGTACCGGCTGCGTCGCCCGACTCGGCGAAGAAGCGCTCGACGAGCGGCGTGTCCGTCGGACCTGGGCAGACGCAGTTGACGCGGATCCCCTCGGCGGCGTGGTCGAGCGCCATCGCGCGCGTGAGATTCACCGCCGCTCCCTTCGAGGCGCAGTAGGCCGCGGCGTCGGGCACGGCGACCATGCCGAGCTGCGAGGCCACCACGACGATCGCGCCGCCGCCCGCCGCGCGCAGGTGCGGGATCGTCGCGCGGCACGTCAGGTAGACGCCCCGCACGTTGATGCTCATCACGCGGCCGAACTCCTGCGGCGTGCATTCCACGACGGAGCCGCGCGACGCCACTCCTGCGGCGGTGACGACCACGTCGAGCCCGCCGAGCTCGGCGATTGCCTGCTCCACCGCGCCCGCGACCGAGGCGTCGTCGGAGACGTCGCAGGAGACGCGGACGTCGGCGGTGCTCTGCGCGAGCATCGCCTCGTCGACGTCGAGCGCGGCGACGCGGCAGCCCTCCTCCTGGAAGCGCGCGACGGTCGCAGCGCCAATGCCAGAGGCGCCGCCGGTGATGAGGACTCGGCGGCTCATACGGCCGTCATCCCGCCGTCGACGACGAAGGCCGAGCCGGTCACGAAGGACGCGCGGTCGGAGGCGAGGAAGCAGACCGCGTCGGCGACCTCGTCGGCGCGGCCAACGCGACCGATCGGGTGCATCGGCTCGAACGCGGCGAACGCCGCCTCGGGATCGGGCAGGCCGGCGACGAACTGGCGTGGCTGCTGCGTATCGATCACGCCAGGGCAGATCGAGTTGACGCGAACGCCCCGGTCGGCGAGGTCGATCGCCATGCACTTCGACAGGTGGATCACGCCGGCCTTGGCAGCGCCGTACGCGCTCATGAAGCGCAGCGCCGAGATGCCGCCGACGCTGGCGATGTTCACGACGTTCGCCCCGTCGCGGCCGGCCATCAGCGGGATCACCTCGCGCGACACGAGGAAGATGCTCTTGAGGACGACGGCGTGCACGAAGTCCCACTGCTCCTCGGTCGTCTCGAGGAAGGGAGCGCCGACGATCGCGCCGTGGTTGTTGACCAGCGCGTCGACGCCGCCGAACGCCGCGCGCGCCGTCTCGGCGATGCGCGCACAGTCTGTCGCCTGCGTGACGTCGGCCTGCACGGCCACGGCCTCACCACCGTTCGTGGCCACCTCGGCAGCGACCTCAGCCACCTCGGCGCGCAGATCCGTGAGCACGAGTCGCGCGCCCTCTTCGGCGAGCCGCCGCACCGTGGCACGGCCGATATCGCCCTCGGCGCCCGTCAGGACGATGACGCGACCCTCAAGCTCTCCGGCCATGGCGTTTCCCTTTCCCGTCGACCCCGGATACTCTCCGGTCAGGAGAGGATACCCCGCACGCGCCGCTCATCCCAGTGCGCCGGGAGACCACAGGAGGAGAGACTCATGCCCTTCGTCACGCTGGCGAACGACAATCGCATCTACTACGAGCTGACCGGTCCGGAGGATGGTCCGATCGTGATGCAGTTCGGCGGCTCGCTGTTCGGCCGTCACAACTTCGGCTTCGTCAACGACGGCTTCCGCGAGCGCGGCTTCCGCCTCCTCTCGTTCGACGCCACGGGCTACGGCCGCTCCGACTGCCCGAACACCGAGCACTCGGTCGAGAA
>JBPCSK010000195.1:0-4491 GCA_051007275.1 Gaiellales bacterium
CCCCCGAGGAGCCGCGCTGCGGGTTCTCCGCCCGCGTCGCCGAGCGCGTGCTCGACAGCGGCGTGGAGTTCATCGCCGTCGACATCCTGCCGGATCCCCGCATCCGCCAGCAGCTCACCGCGTACTCCAGCTGGCCGACCACGCCGCAGCTGTTCGTCGGCGGCGAGCTGATCGGCGGGTGCGACATCGTCGAGGAGCTTCACGCACAGGGCGAGCTGGACAAGATCCTCGGCCCCGCCGACGCGGCGTCTTAACAAACGCAACACGCCCTCAATAGAGGGCAACACAGGCGCTACAGAGCGGCAAGGGCAGATCAACATCGACCTCGCACCATGGTCATGGGTTCCGGATCACCTCCGGGAGCCAGACCACAGGAGGTCGAACAATGAATCCGCATCTGCTCAACGCCATCAGCGAGACGCCGCTCTTCGAGGGCCTGTCCCAGGATCGCGTCGCCCGTGCCGCCGCCGCCTTCTGCGTCCGCAGCTACGACCGCGGTGAGACCATCTCCGGCGCCGCCGACACCGATCCGCGCGCGTACATCATGGTCGACGGCGTGGCTCGCTCCGTGCGCGTCAACAGCGACGGCCGCTGCCTGACCAGCGGCCTGATCGAATCCGGCATGGTGTTCGGCAGCCTGCCGTTCGCCGAGGACGCCCGCACCGAGCAGGTCGAGGCGCTCGTGGACTGCGATGTGCTGCGCGCCAGCACGGCCGACATCGAGGCGCTCGCCAGCGTCGATCCGATCGTCGCCCGGAACCTCGCTCGCTCTAACGGCCAGCGCCTGCGCAGCGCCGAGGAGCGCCTGGCTGCCCTCGCCTTCCAGCCCGTCCCGGCTCGTCTGGCCGGCGTCGTCATCGAGCTGGCCGATCACTTCGGCAAGGTCACGCCCGAGGGCGTTCGGATCGACGTGCGCCTGACGCACGGGGCCCTGGCGGAGATGACCGGCACCACGCGCGAGACGCTCACGAAGGTCTCGGGCTGGCTCCGCTCCGAGGACATCGCCTCGATCGAGCGCCGCATGATCTGGGTCTCCGACTGGGACGGCCTGGTCGATGTCCATGAGGGCACGCGCTGCATGCCCGGTCGGACCGCCAAGCTGGGGCTCGAGGTCTAGAGCCCGGGTGATACCTTGCCGACTGTGAATAGCCTCATCGCCGTCGGATCGATCGCCTACGACACCCTCGAGACGCCCTTCGGTCGACGTGACCGGGCGCTCGGGGGGTCGGCGGTCCACTTCTCGCTCGCAGCCAATCTCTTCACCGACGTCGGCGTGGTCGGCGTGGTGGGGGATGACTTCGACGGTGAGCCGGTGCTCGCCGAGCGCGGCATCGACACCAGCGGTATCCAGGTCGTCGCCGGCGGCGCCACGTTCGCGTGGGAGGGCCGCTACGGCTTCGACCTCAATGTCGCGGAGACGCTCGACACCCGGCTCGGCGTGTTCGAGCAGTTCGATCCGCAGCTGTCGGACGAGCAGGCCAAGGCGCCGGTGCTCTTTCTCGGCAACATCGTTCCCGATCTGCAGCGCTCCGTTCGCAAGCAGTCACAGGCGGGCTTCGTGGCGCTCGACTCGATGAACCTCTGGATCGAGATTGCCAAGGACGCGCTGATCGGCGCGATCGGCGAGGTCGACTGCGTGATCCTCAACGACGGCGAGGCGCGCCAGCTGACCGGCGAGTCGACGCTCGCGAAGGCAGCGCGCGCTATCTCCACGCACGGCCCGCGCATCGTCGTGATCAAGCGCGGCGAGTACGGCGCGGCGCTGTTCGTCGACGGCGCCTTCTTCGGCGTCCCGGGCTATCCGCTCGAGGAGGTCTTCGACCCCACCGGCGCGGGCGACTCGTTCGCCGGCGGCTTCGTCGGCTATCTCGCCGCGACGGGCCAGACCGAGCCCGACATCGCGCACCTCAAGCGCGCTGTCGCGTACGGCTCGATCGTCGCCTCGTTCAACGTCGAGGAGTTCGGCACCGAGCGCGTGCAGCGCCTCACGCGCGACGAGGTGGAGGCGCGCGTCGGCGAGTTCCACGCGATGACGTCGTTCGATCTCGGGTGATCGCGGCGGATGTCCCAAAGGGGTAAGACCCTTTCGGGACATGAGGGAGAGTCGGCGATTCGTGATTGCCGAGCATGTCCCGAAAGGGTCTGACCCCTTTGGGACATCGGGGTTCCGCTGCGCGCCAGCTCTGCGCACCCAGCGGCCTCGACGCCCTGGATCACGGCCCGCCACGACGCTGCCGGCGCCAACAGCCGGCACCCCGAGCGACCCGCCGCGGAACACGCCGTTGATAGCCTGCCCGACATGAAGGTCCATCTCCCCGACGGCACGGAGCTTGAGCTCGAGGACGGCGCGACCGGCCTCGACTGCGCACGCGCGATCGGCGAGCGGCTCGCCAAGGCGACCGCCGCGATCGAGGTCGACGGCGAGGTGCGCGATCTTCGGCTGCCTCTGCCGGATGGCGCGCACGTGAAGATCCTGCGCGTCGGTGACGAGGAGGCCCTGCCGATCCTGCGCCACTCGACGGCGCACGTCCTCGCCGAGGCGGCACGGCACGTGTTCCCCGGCGTGAAGATCTCGATCGGACCGGCGATCGATAACGGCTTCTACTACGACTTCGAGTTCCCCGAGCAGATTGGCGAGGCCGACCTCACGCGCATCGAGGACGAGATGCGTCGCATCCTCAAGCAGAAGCACGTCTTCACGCGCGAGACGACCGACCGCGACGTGATCCGCCAGCGATTCGTCGACGAGGACGAGGCCTACAAGGTGGAGCTGATCGACGACCTGCCGGCCGACGAGCCGCTGACCGTCTACACGCAGGACGACTTCAGCGACCTCTGTCGCGGCCCGCACCTGCAGGACACGGGTCCGATCAAGGCCTTCAAGCTCACGCACGTCGCCGGTGCCTACTGGCGCGGCGACTCAACGCGGACGATGCTCACGCGCGTCTACGGCACGGCGTTCTTCACGCAGGAGGATCTCGACCAGCATCTCCACAACATCGAGGAGGCGCAGAAGCGCGACCACCGGCGCCTCGGCCGCGAGCTCGACCTCTTCTCGTTCAACGACGTCTCGCCGGGCGCGCCGTTCTGGCACCCCAAGGGCATGGTCGTGTGGAACACCCTCGTCGACATGTGGCGCACGGAGAACAGCGAGCGCGGGTACCAGGAGGTCAAGACGCCGATCCTCTACGCGTCCGACCTCTGGAAGACCTCGGGCCACTGGGACAAGTTCCGCGAGAACATGTACCTGCTCGAGATCGAGGAGCGCGCTTTCGGCATGAAGCCGATGAACTGCCCGGCGCACTGCATGATCTTCAAGAGCGACCGCCGCTCGTACCGCGAGCTGCCGCTGCGCCTCAACGAGGTGGGGCTCGTGCATCGCCACGAGCCGTCCGGCACGCTGCACGGCCTCATGCGCGTCCGGCACATCACGCAGGACGACGCGCATCTCTTCGTGACGACCGAGCAGATCGAGGAGGAGGTCCAGAGCGTCCTCGGCTTCGCGCTCGACCTGTACGAGCTGTTCGCGATGCACTTCAAGATCGAGCTGTCGACACGACCCGAGGTGCGGGTGGGGGATGACGCGATCTGGGACAAGGCCGAGGAGGCGCTCCACCGCGTCCTGCAGGCCCGCGGCATCGAGTACCGCGTCAACGAGGGCGACGGCGCGTTCTACGGGCCGAAGATCGACATCCACCTGACCGACTCGCTCGGTCGCTCCTGGCAGTGCGGCACGGTGCAGCTGGACTTCAACCTGCCGGAGCGCTTCGAGCTCACGTACACCGGCGCCGACGACCACGACCATCGCCCGGTGATGATCCACCGCGCGCTGCTGGGCAGCTTCGAGCGCTTCATCGGCATCCTGATCGAGCACTACGGCGGGGCATTCCCGCTCTGGCTCGCACCGGTGCAGGCCGTGATCCTGCCGATCTCCGATCGCCACGTGCTGGCCGCCGAGCTGGCACGCGACGCGCTCCACAGCGCCGGTCTGCGCGTCCAGATCGACGCGCGCGGCGAGTCGATCGGCAAGCGCATCGCAGAGGCCGAGACGCAGAAGGTTCCGGCCATGCTCGTGATCGGCGATCGCGAGGCCGAGGCGGGTGCGGTCGCGCTGCGCCGACACGGCCGTGTCGACCTCGGCACGCTGCCGCTCGATTCGGTGATCGACACGCTCGTCACCGAGCGCGACGCGCGCACGATCTACAGCGCATCGTGACCGCGCGCGGCGACCTAGCCCACACGGGAACCGAAACGCCTGTGCCACAATGGGATTCGCGGGCGTGCCCATCGCCGCGTGCGTGCTACCATCGCCCGCGTCGGTCAAACGGCCGCCAATCCACCGAACGGAGCACATCACCCTTGCGCACGGAGCATCAGTCTTGAGGCCACGCCGCGGATACGACCGTCCCCCTGAGGAGCCGCGTACCCGCATCAACGAGGCGATTCGTGTACCGCAGGTGCGCCTGATCGGCGCAGATGGTGAGCAGATCG
>JBPCSK010000196.1:0-4602 GCA_051007275.1 Gaiellales bacterium
GTCTCGGCGACCGCGCCCGCCCCGCGGACCGGCGTGAAGACGGTCCGCTGGACGAGGCGGTCGACGGTTTCCCGTTCGGTCTCAGGGGCGACGCGGCTCACGCGTCGTCGTCGACCTCGACGGAGACGTCCTCGATCATCTCCTCGAGCTCGTAGCTGTCGTGCGCCTCCGTCATGTGGGCGTTGACGAGTTCGACCAGCTCCTCCATCGAGTCGGCACGGATCTCCGTGTTGCACTCGTGCTCGTTGCATGTCCACTTGCGCGCCATGATCAGCCCGCCTCGACGCCGATGACGAAGTCCAGGTTCGGATCGAGGATGTCGTCGATCAGGGTCTGGTCCGGCGTGATGTTGAGCTCGCGGCAGCGGTTCTTGTAGTGGCGGACCTTCTGCAGCTGGTACTTCTGCAGGTCGAGCTCCGGCACGAAGCGCTGGTACTCGAGCATGCCGACGGCGTTGCCGCGGTACAGGTTGATCGCGTCGTGCACGACCTGCTCGAGCTCGGGGCGCTTCTCGATCAGCTGGCGGCAGGCCGCCGTGCCGAAGGTGATGTGGCGTCCCTCGTCGGCGACGATCTGCTTGAAGCCGTGGCGCAGGGTGCCGAGCTTGCCCCAGATGTCGCAGGTGTCGATGACGATCTCGTACGACGGCATCGTCAGAACGCCTTCGACCCACACGTTGTAGAGGGTCGAGAAGCGGACGAAGCCCTCCTCGACGGCGGCGAGGTCGCCGGCGTGGCAGGCGTCGATCAGCTGGTGGCCGAAGTACGGCAGGCCCTCGTAGACGGGCTCGCCGGTGGCGTAGCGCCCGGTCGGGTCGACGGTCTTCTCGCGGTCGATCCAGTACTCGCGCAGCTCGTCGGGGTCGACGGCGCCAACGACCTTCTCGTGCCACATGGCGAAGAACTGCGAGTGGCGCGCCTCCTCCATCATGAAGCTGGAGAGGAACATGGTCCAGTCGAAGTGGCCGAGGACGTGCGACGCGTAGATCATCGGCAGCGTCTCGTCGGTGACCTCCTGCTCGCCGCCGAGGAAGCGCACGGTGATCATCACGATGCCGCGCTGCTGCTCGGGAGTCAGCTGCTGGAAGTCGCGGGCGTCGGCCTCGTAGTCGAACTCGCCCGGATCCCAGAACTTGCGCATCGCCTTCTCGTACTTGCGATAGATGGAGCCTTCCATCATCTCGCGGCTGAAGCGCAGTCGTGATTCGAGCGTGCGCTCGGGCTGGTCTTCGATGGTCGCCATGTCTCTCCCCTGCGATGTAGAACGATGAAACCAGAGGTTATGGTAATCGGCGTGTGCGCGGTGTCAAGAGCGCGCACGTGAGACCGGGGCTTCGCGAGCGCGTCGTCTACTGTCGGGCTATGCAGCCTGGACACCTGATCCACCACGAGCCCATCGCGACCGCCATCACGGGCGCTCGCGCGTGGCGTGTCCGCTACCTGTCGCGCGACATCGGAGATCGCGACCACGAGGCCACCGGCCTCGTGATCGCGCCGGAGGTCGCTGGCACCGACCGCCCCATCCTCACGTGGTGTCATGGCACGACGGGCCTCGGCGACGCCGCCTGCCCCTCGACGCGACCCGATCCGGCCCGCGAGCTGACCGGCTACTTCACCCCGGAGTCGGCCGAGCAGATCGATTACGGCGTCCCGGGCCTGCAGGCGATGATCGACGCGGGCTGGGTCGTGTGCGCGACAGACTACCAGGGTCTCGGCACGCCGGGCGTGCATCAGTACACCGTCGGCACGTCCAACGGCCGAGACGCCGTGTTCATCGCGCGCGCAGCACGGCACCTCGACGCCGGCGCCGGCACGCGGCTTGGCGTGATCGGCTGGTCGCAGGGCGGCAATGCCGCGGCGGCAGTCGCCGAGCTCGACACAGCCGACTTCGGGGGGCTCGACCTCGTCGGCTCGGTCCTCTACTCGCCCGGCGTGCCCATCATGGCGCTGGCACATCCGGCCGGCGACTCCGCGGGGCTCTCCGACCCCTCGGCCACGCCGACCGCTCACCTGGTGATGATCCTCAAGGGCCTGTCCGCGGCATTCGACGACCTCGACGTCGCCGACATCCTCACGCCGCTCGGCGTCGAGCTCATCGAGGCGGCCTGGAACGACCAGCCCGTCCACCACCTCGACGATGTGGTCAAGCGGACCTTCCATCTCAGGGGCCCGCTGGTGCGCTCAGATCCGCAGAACTTCGATGCGTGGAAGACCGCCATCGTCCGGAGCTCAGCCGGCCAGCGGACGCCGACCTGCGCCCTGCTGCTCTGCGTCGACGCCTTCGGCGGCGGGCTGGTCGTCCCCGTCCCGTGGCAGGACGGCTACCAGCAGGCTGTCGAGGCGCATGGGGCGCAGCTCGACCGCATCGACTTCCCCGACGAGGATCACTTCAGCCTGCCGCAGGCCGCCGCACCTCAGGCGCAGGCGTGGCTCGCAGAGCGATTCGCGACGTAGGCGCGGCCCGAGCGGCCGCCTCCTCGCGACGCGGCGGCGCGATCAGCCCGCGGTGAAGCGCATCAGCGGCCGGCCACCGGCATCGGTCTGCGCCCAGTCAAGCGGAGCCCGGCAGGTGCCGGAGCGAGCCGCGCCGCCGTTCCACGCCTGCTGCAGACAGGCCTGCAGCGCGACCTGGCCGAGCGCATTCGGGTGGATCGCCTCGGCGGCCTCAAACCCCTTGCCGATGCGCAGCATCGAGACCCGCTCGGCGTCCGCCACGCGTGATGCCCCGGCCGGCAGCTGATCGACGAACCCGGCCTGCTTCGAGCACAGCTCGCGGCCCACGAACGCACCCTCGACGTCCATGAACGCGACGGGATGGTCGGTGCTCGCGGCCGCACGCCGCGCGGCCGACCGCAGCGCGTCGTTGAGGGACGGGATACGTGTCGCAATCCAGGCTACGTCGGAGTCGTAGAACGGGCAGCCACCCGTTCCGAAGCGTCCAGCGTACGTCTCGGGGTACCGCAGCGGCTGTGCGAGCGGCATCGGATAGCCCTGGACGATCAGCTGCCAGTCACCGGCCGCGTATCCTGCGGCGCGCATCGTCGCGTCGATCCGTCCGATCGCCTGCTCGACCTTCGTGCCAACATCGGCGAGGGCGGCATCCGACAGCAGCTGCTGCACCTCGCGGCTCTGCTCGCAGGTCGTGGTGAGCGGCGCGGGACGAGCGAAGGCGGCGACGCACGCCAGGATCACCTTCGAGAAGCCCATGTCGTTGCCGCCGATCGAAAGCGCAACGAGCTTGACCTTCGCGCGCTGGGCCACGGCGTCGAGCAGCGTCAGCTGGCCGTAGCGGTCGGTGCCATTGACGCCGCGGTCGATGCCCGGCTTCCAGTTGCCTAGGAGGTTCTTCTTCGAGGTGGTGATTGCCCCGGAGCACGCGATGTTCACACCGGTGATGCCGTCGATGCGGATCTCGGCGCTCTTGGAGCGGTGGCACTTGGCCTCCGACTCACCGGTCGGCGTGTCCCAGTATGCGCTCGCACCATTGTCGATCAGATTGGCGTTGGCGGCCGTCGCTACGTTGCCGCGCCAGCGCCCGGCCTCGCCCGAGATGAATGAGTCGCCGAGTGAGACGGCGACGTCGCTCCCCGCAGGGATCCGGTCGAGCACGCCCGTGCGCCACGCCGCGGGCACCGTCGGCGCGCCGTCGCACGACAGCGCAGCACGCGACGAGTACTGCACCATCGGGTCGAGGTAGTCGCGCTTGAAGTCGGCCATCGCCGTGGGGTCTTCGATGATGTACCCGAATTCCTGCAGCTGGTTGGGGTAGGCGTTCTGCGAGCCGACGTAGAACGCCGCGTCGTCGACGGCGACGACCTTGCCGTGCAGCGCGGGTTCGTTGCCGCTGGGCCAGGTCTCCGCATTCGAGTAGCGGAAGCGCGCGACCGTCAACGATGAGCAGATTGCCTTCGTCGCTGCCGCGTCCGATCCGACCAGCTTGCGCACGCGCTTGCGCATGACGGCGAGCGTGCTCGGCGGATTGGACGAGTAGCCCTCGAACGTGCTGATCGCGCCGTTCTCATTCGAGACGACGATGGTCACGGGAATGCCGTCGACGACCTTGCGCGCGAGTGCGTCGAACAGGCGCACGTCGTAGGAGGGATCGACGGCGCAGCTGAAGATCGCCTCCTGCTGACCGATCACAACGCGCTTCTGCGCCGACGCGACGAGCGCCCGCAGCGCGGTGTCGCTCGGATTGTCGCCGTCCCATTTCGGATCGCCGTTCATGGTGTTCGGCAGTGGTGGCAGCTTGCAGCCCGAGTCGGCGCGGTCCGCCTTGGAGACGTCGCGCGGATCACGCGTGCCCGCGACGAGTCCGGTGTTGGCATAGCCCGCTCGACCGACGCCCAGCACGGTCACCTCGCCAACGGGCGCGGTGACAGCGGGGGCGCGGCGGCTGGGACAATTGGTCCCGCCGTTTTCCGGCACGAGCGTGTTGGAATGCTTCACGCTCCAGTTCGGGTACGTGCACAGCTCGGTCCAGATGACGTCGAGGAAGCGCTGGGCGATCACGGCGGCGGGGCCGCGCACGACGACGCCGACGTCGGTGACCGGGTTGGTCGACTGCAGGTAGCTGTCCGACCACATGTTGATGCCTGCGCTG
>JBPCSK010000197.1:0-7335 GCA_051007275.1 Gaiellales bacterium
GCCGAGCTCACCGAGGTCGGCACCGTGCTGTCGGTGGCCGACGGCATCGCGCGCGTCCACGGCCTGGAGAACTGCCGCTCGCTCGAGATGCTCGAGCTGCCGCACGGCGTCACCGGCCTCGCCCTCAACCTGGAGGAGTCGAACGTCGCCGTCGTGCTCTTCGGCGAGTGGCAGAAGATTCGCGAGGGCGACACCGTCCGCCGCACGGGCAAGGTCATGAGCGTTCCCGTCGGCGAGTCGCTGATCGGCCGCGTCGTCAACCCGCTCGGCCAGCCGATCGACGGCGGCCCGGCGATCGCGACCACCGAGGAGCGCCCGCTCGAGTTCAAGGCGCCCGGCGTCGTCGACCGCCAGCCGGTCACGCAGCCGCTCCAGACCGGCCTCAAGGCGCTCGACGCCCTCGTGCCGATCGGTCGCGGCCAGCGCGAGCTGATCATCGGCGACCGCCAGACCGGCAAGACCGCGGTCGCGATCGACACGATCATCAACCAGAAGGACTCGGGCGTCATCTGCGTCTACGTCGCCGTCGGCCAGAAGGCCTCGACGGTCGCGCAGGTCGTCGAGAAGCTCCGCGAGCACGGCGCGATGGAGTACACCATCGTCGTCGCCGCCAACGCCTCCGAGGCCGCCCCGATCAAGTACATCGCCCCGTACGCCGGCTGCGCGATGGGCGAGTACTTCCTCTACAAGGGCGGCCACGCCCTCGTGGTGTACGACGACCTGACCAAGCAGGCCGACGCCTACCGCCAGATGTCGCTCTTGGTGCGCCGCCCTCCGGGTCGCGAGGCCTTCCCGGGCGACGTCTTCTACCTGCACTCGCGCCTGCTCGAGCGCGCGGTCAAGCTGAGCGACGAGCTCGGCGGCGGCTCCCTGACGGCGCTGCCCGTCATCGAGACGCAGGCCGGTGACGTGTCGGCGTACATCCCGACCAACGTCATCTCGATCACCGACGGCCAGATCTTCCTGGAGACCAGCCTGTTCTTCCAGGGCGTCCGCCCGGCCATCAACGTCGGCCTGTCCGTGTCGCGCGTCGGCTCGAACGCCCAGACGAAGGCGATGAAGAAGGTCGCCGGCCGCCTCAAGCTGGAGCTCGCGCAGTTCGCCTCCGAGCTCGACGCCGCCACGCTGGCGCAGATCAACCGCGGTCAGCGCCTGGTCAAGACGCTCAACCAGAACCAGTACGACCCGTGGCCGATCGAGGAGCAGGTCGCGATCATCTGGGCGACCACGAACGGCCACGTCGACGGCATCGCCGTCGACGACGTCGCGCGGTTCAACGACGGCTTCCGCCAGTCGCTCCGCGCCGAGAAGACGATTCTGACCGGCATCCGCGAGTCGCTCGACCTGTCCGACGACACGGTCGCCAAGCTCACGACGGCCGTCGAGCAGTTCGCCGCGGGCTTCCAGGGCTCGGCGGCGACCGCAGGGGCAACCGCGTAGACCGTGGCGTCCCTTCAGGACATCCGCCGACGGATCCACTCCGTCAAGAACACCAGCAAGATCACCAAGGCGATGGAGCTCGTCGCCGGTGCGAAGCTGCGCCGCGCGCAGGTCCGCATCGAGTCGCTCCGTCCGTTCGCCGACGGCATGCACGAGCTGATCTCCGAGACCGCGAGCCGCACCGGCTCGCTCAGCGGCCAGCCGCTGCTCGAGCGCCGCGAGGTCACCAAGACGGCGATCCTGCTGATGTCGGGCGATCGTGGTCTGGCCGGCGCGTTCAACGCCAGCGTCCTGCGTCGCGCCATCGACGAGGCCGCCGCCGAGCGGGATGCCGGGCGCGAGGTGGTCTGGTACGCCGCCGGCCGCAAGGGCGCCGGCTCGCTGCGCTTCCGCGGCGCCGAGCTGCGCGAGGTGTGGTCGGGCTTCACCGATCGTCCCGTCTATCAGGACGCGGAGCAGATCGCGCACACGCTGATCGAGCAGTACGGCGAGGGCGAGTTCGATCGCCTGATCATGGTCTTCAATCACTTCGACTCGCCGCTCGTGCAGACCGTGCACGCCGACGAGGTGCTGCCGATCCCGCTGCCGGCGATCGTCGCCGAGGGCGAGGGCAAGGCCGCCATCTCCGGCGAGCTGATCTTCGAGCCCGAGGCCGAGACCATGCTGGGACCGCTCCTCACGACGGCGCTCGAGACCGAGATCTTCCGCGCGCTGCTCGAGTCCACGGCCTCCGAGCACGGCGCGCGCATGACCGCCATGCGCAGCGCCTCCGACAACGCCAAGGACCTGATCGACCGGCTCACGCTCGACATGAACCGCGCCCGCCAGGCCGAGATCACCCAGCAGCTGCTGGAGGTCGTGGCCGGCGCCGACGCCATCTCGTAGCACCGGCAATCCTTCGGCGGGTGCGTGATTTTCCGACGCTCGTGGGGGAATCTGCCACTCGTGTGCAGCGGTTTGGGTGTACCCTTCCGCGCTAGGGAGGAGGGACCCGTGTCGACCGTCGAGCAGTTCGAGGACATGAAGACCGAGGGCATGGTCGTGGCGCGCACGCCGCGCCAGCTCGCCCTCGCCCGCCTGCGCCGCGACTACGTCGCGCTCGCCAGCCTCGTGTTCATCATCCTGCTCGTCCTCTTCGCCCTCGCCGGGCCGCTGTTCGAGTCCTGGACCGTACATCCGGTCTTCCGGTAGTACTCGACCGGCGTCGACGACTACACGCTGCTGCCGGTCGGCCCGATGGCCGGCTGCCCGAACGGACTGGCGAGCGTGGGGGAGCGCGCGTGCTTCGTGCTCGGCGCCTCCAACAACCTCGGCTTCGACATGCTCGTGCAGCTTTCGTATGGCGCGCGCACGTCGCTGATCATCGGCATCGTTGCGACCTTCCTGACGATGGTCGTCGCGCTGCTGCTCGGCGTCATCGCCGGCTACGTCGGCGGGTGGACCGACACCGTCATCGCGCGGCTGATGGACATCGTCGCCGCGTTCCCGTTCCTGCTCTTCGCGATCGCGGCGTCAGTCGCGTTCGGCGCGTCGCTCTGGTTCGTGATCCTGATCATCGCCTTCTTCGCCTGGTTCTACCCGGGGCGCATCTTCCGCGGCGAGGTGCTGTCGCTCCGCAACCGCGAGTTCGTGACGGCCGCGCGCATGCTCGGCGCGTCGAACACGCGCATCGTGTTCCGACACCTGATGCCGCAGCTGATCGGCCCGGTCACCGTCTACGCGAGCCTGTCGGTCGCCGGTGCGATCGCCGCCGAGGCCGCGCTGTCGTACCTCGGCTTCGGCCTGCCGCTGGAGATCCCCTCGTGGGGACGCATGATCTCGGACGCCGTGCCCGGCGGCCTGTACATCAACGCGCCCTTCCTGATGGTCTTCCCCGGCACGCTGCTCGTCCTCACCGTGCTCGCCTTCAACCTGCTCGGCGACGGCCTGCGCGATGCCCTCGACCCCCGTGGCGGCACGATCCTCTAGCCGCCCTGACTCTGTCCCACCCCCGAAAGGACACCGATCCCATGACCACGACCAAGGAGGAGACCCTGTGAAGAATCTCCGTTTTCTGCTGATGGCAGCAGCGCTGGTGGCAATCGCCATCGTCGCAGCCGCCTGTGGCTCGAGCGGGAGCTCGAGCTCGACGAGTTCCGGCGGCGGTGGCAGTGACACTGCTGCAGCCGGCGGCGACTACCTGAACGGCGGCTTCCCGGCCGCGGAGACGCCCACTAAGGGCGGCACGCTGAAGATGGCGATGAACGACAACATCGACTGCTGGAACGGCCTCTCGTACTACGGCATCTCCTGGTCGGTCTTCTACTTCATGGCCCGCGGCCTCTACGGCTACCCGAACACGGTCGTCTCGCCCGCCACGGACGAGATGCAGCCGGAGCTCGCCGCCGACATGCCGAGCGTCTCCTCGGACGGCAAGACCTACACGGTCAAGCTGCGCGAGGGTCTGACCTTCCCGGACGGCTCGCCCGTCACGTCGAAGGACGTCAAGGCGACGTTCGAGTACATGCTCGACCCGAACATCCAGTGCGCGACCGGCGGACCGCCGGCCTCGGGCTACTACTCGGGCATCGTCGGCGAGTCGGAGTACTCCGACGCGATGACGAAGTCGAAGGGCAAGAAGAACATCGGCATCAGCGGCATCAAGGCCGTCGACGACCTCACGACGTCGTTCACCCTCGCCAAGGCCGACGGCTCGTTCCCGCGCGCCCTTGCCATGGCCTGGGCGTTCATCGTGCCGGCCTCGACGCCGCACAAGAAGTCGGACACGCCGCCGCCGTACGTCGGCCCGTACAAGATCTCCGACTACCAGCTCGACAAGGCGGTCACGATCGTCCGTGAGCCCACCTGGGACAAGAACGTCGCTGCTGGCGTGCCGCAGGAGGACAACGAGAACAACATCGACGGCATCAACGCCGCCATCGGCGTGCCGGACGAGACCCAGTTCGCCCAGCTCAAGAACTACGAGCTCGACATGACGTTCGACGGCTCGGCGCCCAGCGGCTCCGAGATCCCGGCGACCGCGAATGATCCGGCCTACAAGAGCCGGTTCTTCTCGACGCCGGATGCGGCAGTGGACTACGCCGTCTTCAAGACGGACAAGGCGCCGTTCGACAACGTCATGCTCCGCCAGGCCGTGAACTACGCCCTCGACCGCGACGCGATCGTCAAGGTCATCGGCGGCAAGCTCTCGCGCTCGCCGTGGAGCCAGATCCTCTCGGAGAATCTGCTGGCCGATCAGCCGGCCGACGTCTACTCCATGGACGTCGAGAAGGCCAAGCAGCTGGTCAAGGACTCGGGCGTTCCGACCCCGATCAACATCACGCTGGCGAACTTCTCCGACGCTCCGGCGCCGCAGGTGTCCGCGGCGATGAAGGAGGCGCTCGAGGCGGTTGGCTTCAAGGTCACCGTCAAGGCGCTGTCCGCTGACGTGTACTACGGCTTCCTGGCCGACCCCAAGAGCGATTACAACATCGGCGTCGCCGGTTGGGGTGAGGACTATGCGGACGCCATCACGTACTTCGGCCCGCTGCTGCTCTGCGGCCAGGGCTCGAACTACGGGCAGTTCTGCGACAAGTCGTTCGACAGCAAGGTCGATGAGATCAACCAGCTGCCGCCCGGTGCCGACCGCACCGCGCAGTTCGCGCAGCTGTCGACCGACACGGCCAAGAACCTCGCGCCGTGGGCCACGCTGGACCTGCGTCGCAAGATCTCGTTCATCTCGGACCGTCTGGGCAACTACGTGTGGGGCCCTGGCAAGCAGTTCTACTTCGCCTCGTACTTCCTGAAGGACGGCAAGTAGTCCGCACGGTGATCAACCCCGCTCGTCGCGCCTGGTCGCGACGAGCGGGTCACCGCCTCGCCACCCAATGGTCCGCTTCCTGATCCGACGCCTGCTCGGCGGCATCTTCGTGGTGCTCGTCGTCACCCTCGCGGTCTTCGTGCTGTTCGGTCCCGTGCTGCGCTGGCATTCGAACATCTCGCCGGCGCGGCTGTACGCCGGCAAGAATCCGACGCCTGCTCAGATCGAGCGCGTGTCGGCCCTGCTCGGCCTCGACAAGCCGTACTACGTCCAGTACGCCTACACGCTCCAGCGACTGGTGCTCGGTCCCACGCAGGAGGAGCGCGATCGCGTGTGCCCGGGGTCGACGGCCGCGGAGTGCGACCAGCTGCTCGGTCGCTTCGGCAGCTCCTTCGCGAAGCAGCGTTCCGTCGACTCCCTGATCTGGGATGCATTCCCGGTGACGCTCTCGCTGACGGTCATCGCGGCCGTCATGTGGCTCTTGATCTCGATCCCCATCGGCATCATCGCGGCGATTCGTCCGCGCTCGATCTTCGATCGCGTGTCGATCGTCTTCGTCCTGATCGGACAATCGCTGCCCGTCTACTACTTCGGCCTGCTGGCCCTCTACTTCCTCGCCTACAAGTACCAGCTCTTCCCGCTATCCGGCTACGAGCCGCTGTCGAACCCGGGGCAGTGGCTGTACCACCTGCTGCTGCCCGCGTCCGTCCTCGCGCTGCAATTCGCTGCGATCTACGTGCGCATCACCCGCTCCCAGATGCTCGACACGCTCAGCGAGGACTACGTCCGGACGGCGCGCGCCAAGGGTGCCGGCGAGTCGCGGATCATCATCCGTCACGCCTTCCGCAACGCGATGCTCCCGATCGTCACGATGTTCGGCCTCGACCTCGGACTGCTGCTCGGCGGAGCCATCCTGATCGAGGTGACGTTCGGCCTGCAGGGCCTCGGCTGGCTCGCGGTCGAGGCGGCCAAGCGCCTCGACGTGCCCACCACGGCCGGAATCGTGCTGTTCTCGGCGATCCTGATCGTCGCGGCGAACATCGTCGTCGACCTCGTCAACGCCACCCTCGACCCGCGGATTCGGCTGGAGTAGGGCATGGCGCTGCTGACCGTCGAGAACCTCCGCACGACCTTCCGCACCGATGACGGCCCGGTTGGCGCCGTCGATGGCGTGAGCCTGTCGGTCGATGCCGGCAAGGTGCTCGGCATCGTCGGCGAATCGGGCTGCGGCAAGTCTGCGATGAGCCTGTCGATCATGGGTCTCTTGCCCAAGAGCGCGACGGTCGAGGGCAGCATCCGCCTCGGTGACCGCGAGCTGGTCGGCCTGTCCGGTCGCGAGCTGCGCACGCTGCGCGGTGACGACATGGCGATGATCTTCCAGGATCCGATGACGTCGCTGAACCCGGTCATGACGATCGGCTGGCAGCTGGTCGAGGCCGTGCGCCTGCACCAGAAGGTGTCGAAGGCGGAGGCGCGCCGGATCGCGATCGATGGTCTCGCCGCCGTCGGCATCCCGAGCCCCGAGGACCGCATGCGGTCGTACCCGATGGAGCTTTCGGGTGGCATGCGCCAGCGCGTGATGATCGCGATGGCGCTGCTCAACCGCCCGCGCCTCTTGATCGCCGACGAGCCGACGACCGCGCTCGACGTCACCACGCAGGCGCAGATTCTCCAGCTGATGCGCGAGCTGCGGACGGAGGTCGATGCCGCGATCGTGCTGATCACGCACGACCTGGGCGTCGTCGCCGAGCTGTGCGACGAGGTCGCGGTGATGGATGCCGGCCGCGTCGTCGAACGAGCCACCGTGGATGAGCTGTTCGCGCATCCCCAGCATCCGTACACGTGGGGCCTGCTCGCCTCGCTGCCGGGTCGCAACCTCGCCTCCGAGCGGCTGCACCAGATCCCGGGCAGCCCGCCGAGCCTGCTGCGCCCGCCGGCCGGGTGCCGCTTCGCGCCGCGCTGCCCGTTCGCCATGGATGCCTGCCGCGCCGATCCGGCGCCAGCGCTGACGGCGACGGGACGCGGCGGCGCCGCGGTTGCGTGCCATCTCACGCAGGACGTGCGCGACCGTGAAGGCGCGCGGCACAGCGGGGAGG
>JBPCSK010000198.1:0-2210 GCA_051007275.1 Gaiellales bacterium
CGCGTTCTCGACCGGGTCCCACGCCCAGAAGCCGCCCCAGCCGACCTCGGTGTACGCCCAGTGCGCGCCGAGCAGCATGCCGATGCCGAGGAAGCCCCACGAGGCGAGCGTCCAGCGCCGCGACGCGACGACCCAGCGCGCGTCGGTGCGACCGGCGAGCATCGCCGCCATGGCGAGCGAGAACGGGATGGCAAGACCCACGTAGCCGAGGTACAGGCTCGGCGGGTGGAGCGCCATGTACGGGTTCTGCAGCGACGGGTTGAGCCCCACGCCGTCGGGCGGGGCGGCCTGCGTGACGAACGGGCTGGCCGGCACGACGAGCAGGAGCAGGAAGAACGACGCGATCACCGCGAGCACCATGATCATCCACGGCTGCAGCTCGCCGAGGACGTTGCGAGTGCTGCGGAGGCCGAGCAGGCTGAAGACCGCGAGCACGGTCACCCACAGGAGCAGCGAGCCGGCCTGCGAGCCCCACCACGCGGTGATCAGGTAGACCGTCGGCAGCGAGCGCGACGAGGTGTCGGCGACGACCTTGAACGAGAAGTCGTGCGTGAACAGCGCGTGGAGGAACACGATGTCGGCGACGACGACGAGCGCGAGGATGCCCCAGAGGGCGTGGCGGGCGCTGACGAGGAAGCGGCGATCGTGGCCGGTGGCGGCCCACAGCGCGGCGCCGGCGGCGTAGATCGCGACGAGCAGGGCGAGGATCAGCGCGCCTTGGCCGATCAGTGCCACGTCAGCTCCTCGCGGCTCAGGACTTCGTGTCCGACGTGGTCGCCTTGTCCGAGTACTTGGACGGGCATTTCGTCACGAGCGTGTCGGGCACGGCGGTGAAGACGCCGTTCTTGAGCGTGCCGTCGATCACGACGTCGCGGCCGATCTTGTACGCGTCGGGCACGGCGCCGGTGTAGACGACGGGCAGGGTCTCGGAGCCCTTGTAGTCCTTGACGGTGAAGCGCAGCCCGCTCGCGGCGGCGGCGTCGCCCGTCGACTCCGTGACCTTGCCCTCGAGCCGCACCTTCTGCCCCTCGTAGGCCTGGGCCTGCGCGACCATCAGGACGGGGATCGACGAGTCGGCGAACGCCGTGTAGACGGCGAAGGTGCCGAGCAGCGAGGCCACGACGAGGGCGATGACCAGCCGCACATGGCGAAAGCCCTGCTTGGGCTGGTCGGGGGTGGCGGCGGGCGTCTCGCTCACGGCTCCAAGTCTATCGGAGGGTGTCGGAAATCAGCCCACTGCCGGGCAATGCGCGTGTCAGGCGGCGTCGGGGTACGCGTCGTCGATGCGCTGGAGCTCCTCGCGCATCTCGGCACGATCGATGTACGACATCGCGTCGGCATAGCCCTGGCTGTACGCGGTGCGCAGATACCACCCGATCAGCTCGGGATCCCACTGCTCGCGCGGCACCTCGAACAGCTCCGCCCAGAGTCCGGCCAGCCGGAGGTCGAGCAGCCGTGCGAGATCCTCGTGCGCTTCCACCTGATCTTCACGCTAGTCAGGCCGCCGGACGCGCGTGCGGCAGGCGGTATCGTGCCTCACGTGGCTCTCGCGTTCACCGTCGATGCCCCGCGCCCGTTCGAGGCGAACCCGGGGCTGATCTCGTTCCAGTCGAAGCAGACGGTCGACGCCGTCTCGGTGCGGGTCAACGGCAAGGAGTACAAGCTGGTGACGCTGCCGAAGCCCGTCAAGCGCGGCGTCGTCGGCCCGCTCGGTCTGCCCTCGCACGACGAGACGATCACCGTGGTCGGCTTCCACGAGGGCACGCCGATCGGCAAGGTGACGGCGGCGAACGTCCTCGGCCTGCCGAAGGCCGCTGCGGTCACACGGCCGACGACGATGACGCCGCCGAACGCGCAGTTGCGGATGAAGCGCCTGTCGAGGCCGGCCGGCTCGGCGGCCGCCTGGGCCGTGAACCTCACGACGGGTCGCGGTGCATCGTGGAATGCCGGTGCGAAGTTCACGGCCGCGAGCACGGCGAAGCTGCCGATCCTGATCACGTACCTGATCGCGCTCAAGCGCGATCCCGTCGGAGCGCCCGCCTGGGGCGCGCTGCAGTCGATGATCCGAGCGTCGTCGAATGACGCCGCGAACACGATGCTGCAGGCCGTCGGCGGCGGCAGCGTCGACACGGGCGGCGCGCGCGTCAACGCGGTGATGCGCAGGCTCGGCGCGATGCGCTCGGACGAGGCGGGCGGCTACCTCCCCAACC
>JBPCSK010000199.1:0-1109 GCA_051007275.1 Gaiellales bacterium
GGGTGTCATCGAAGACGAGATCCCCGCGGTTCCGCCGCTGCCAGGCGAGAAGCTCGCCTCCTCCACGGAGAAGAAGAAGGCGCGCAATGAGAAGATCCGCCTGTTCTTCAAGAGCCCGTCGGCGATCATCGGCATCGTGATCTTTGGAATCTGGTTGATCTGCGCGATCGGCGGCAACGCGATCGCCCCGAACGATCCGCTCGCACCCGACGGTCTGAGCCACTCCCCGCCGGGCGTCGACGGCTACCTGCTCGGCACCGACCAGCTCGGCCGCGACGTCCTGTCGCGCATCATGGTGGGCGCGCGCGACGTGCTGATCGCCGCGCCGCTCGCCGCCATCCTCGGCGTCGCGTTCGGCTCGCTGCTCGGTCTGCTGATGGGCTACTACCGCGGCGTGCTCGACGACATCCTCGGCCGCATCATCGAGGCCTTCCTCGTGCTGCCGCTCACGCTCGTCGGCCTGCTCGCCCTCTCAGCTGCACCGAGCTGGTCGATCATCCCGGGCGTCGAGCCGAGCACGCAGACCGTCATCATCGTCGTCGGCCTGCTGTTCACGCCGATCGTGGCGCGCACCGTGCGCGCCGCCGTGCTCTCGGAGCGCGAGAACGACTACGTGCAGGCCGCCAAGCTCCGCGGCGAGAGCGGTCTCTACATCATGACCCGCGAGATCCTGCCGAACGTGACGAGCCCGATCATCGTGGAGTTCACCGTGCGAATCGGCTACGCCATCTTCGCGATCGCGACCCTCTCGTTCCTCGGCGTGGGCATCCAGGAGCCGACGCCGGACTGGGGTCTGATGATCGCGCAGGAGTACCGCCTGGTGATCGGCGGCTACTGGTGGACCACGGTGTTCCCCGCGATCGCCATCGCCAGCCTCGTGATCGCCGTCAACCTGATCGCCGATCGCCTGCAGGAGGTGATGGAGCTTTGAGCGCCACCGAGACCCGCAACGACACGGTCGCTCTCAAGCTCGACGACCTCCATGTCGCCTACGACGTGCGCGGCGTGCCGCGTCCCGTCCTGCGTGGCGTGACGTTCGAGATCAAGCCCGGCGAGGCCTACGGCCTGGTCGGCGAGTCGGGCTGCGGCAAGTCGACGACCGCCTACAC
>JBPCSK010000200.1:0-1897 GCA_051007275.1 Gaiellales bacterium
CGATCCGCTGGGCGCCCGGCGAGTCGCGCACCGTGACGCTCCGCCCCTTCACCGGCAGCCGCATCGCCTACGGCTTCTCCGGTCTCGTCAACGGCCCGCTGGATGCGCCAGGCGCCCGCGACGCTGGGCTCGAGCTGGCGGCCGCCCGTGGCTATCTCGGAGCCCGCAGATGAGCCTCGATCCGCACGCCTACGCACGCGTCTACGGCCCGACGGTCGGCGACCGCGTTCGCCTCGGAGACACGAGCCTCGTGATCGAGGTGGAGGCGGACGATCAGGAGCGCGGCAACGAGGTGCTCGGCGGCTTCGCGAAGACCGCCCGCGACGGGCTGATGGCGCAGGCCACCCTCGATGCCGTAGAGATCGCCATCACGCAGGTGCTCGTCGTCGATCCGATGCTCGGAGTGCGCAAGACGGCGATCGGCATCACGGACGGCCGCATCGTCGCCATCGGCCGAGCGGGCAACCCCGACATCATGGATGGCGTCGACGTCGTGCTCGGCACCGACACGGCGATTCTCTCCGGCGAGGGTCTGATCGCTACCGCGGGATCGATCGACACCCACGTGCACCTGCTCAGCCCTCGCATCACGGATCAGGCGCTGGCCGCGGGCTTCACGACCCTCGTGATCCAGGACTACGGCCCCGTCTGGAACCTCGGCACCAATCCGAGCTGGGCGCTCCAGCACATCCACGCCGCCCTTGACCAGACACCGCTCAACACGCTGATGCTCGCGCGTGGCTCGTCGAGCCGTCCGGAGCCCCTCGAGCGGATGCTCGCCGCGGGTGCCGCCGGCCTCAAGATCCACGAGGACGTCGGCGCGCACGCCACCGCGCTCGACATGGCGCTGCGCGTGGCCGACGCGCACGACGTCCAGGTCTGCCTGCACACCGACGGCCTGAACGAGGGGCTGCTGGTGGAGGACACGCTACGCGTGATCGACGGCCGCACCATCCACGCGTACCACATCGAGGGCACGGGCGGCGGTCATGCGCCCGACGTCATGCGCATGGCAGGCGTCCCGAATATCCTGACGTCGTCCACCAACCCGACGTTCCCCTTCGGGATCAACACGGCCGCCGAGCACGCGGCGATGGTCGAGCTCGTGCACGTGCTGCGCGCGGATCTCCCGGGAGACCACCAGCTCGCGCTCGACCGCGTGCGTCCGGCGACGATGGCCGCCGAGGATGTCCTCCACGACCTCGGCCTGATCCACATGACCTCGTCCGACAGCCAGGGCATGGGGCGCATTGGCGAGACGCTGCGGCGCACGTTCCAGCTCGCGAGCGTCATGAAGGATGCCAGCGGGACGATCCCGGCCAATGACAACGATCGCGTGCTGCGGTACCTCGCCAAGACGACGATCAATCCGGCCGTGGCGCACGGCATGGGGCACGAGCTCGGCTCGCTCGAGATCGGCAAGCTCGCAGACATCGTCCTGTGGGAGCCAGGCTGGTTCGCCGTGAAGCCGTTCCTCGTGCTCAAGGCGGGCTTCCCGACCTGGGGCGCCGTCGGCGAGCCCAATGCCTCCACGGCCTTCGCGCAGCCGACGCAGGTGGCGGCGCAGATTGGCGCCCTGGGCAACGCGCCCGCACGCCTCTCGGTCGCCTTCACCAGCCAGGCTGCGCTCGCCGGCGGCGGTGCTGCGGTGCTGCCGACCGCCAAGCGCCGCGTGGCAGTGCGCGACACGCGAGCCCTGACGGCCGCCGACATGGTGCGCAACAGCCGCGTCGCCGACGTGCGCGTCGACCCCGCGACCCATGCCGTCACCGTGGATGGCGATGTCGTTCAGACTCCGCCCGTCCGAACGGTTCCCCTCTCGGCGCTGCACCTCCTCGGCTGATGCCCACCGCACTCTGCGCACCCGACAAGCTCCGCGGCGCCCTCGACGCGCATG
>JBPCSK010000201.1:0-6347 GCA_051007275.1 Gaiellales bacterium
CCCCCCCGGGCCGCGGGGGGGCCCCCCCCCCCCCCGGCCGACGCCATGCGAGTGCAGGTGGCACGAGACGACAGCCTGCTCCACCCGCAGCACGCGCCGATCGTCCGCGGCCCGGGAGCGCCCGCGATCGGTAGCCTTCGCGCATGACCCCGCCCTTCTCGCTCACCGGCCGGACCGCGCTCGTCACCGGCGCCGGCTCCCCCGATGGCATCGGCCTCGCCAGTGCCCGCCTGCTCGCCCAAATGGGTGCGCGCGTCGTGATCACCTCGACGACGGACCGCATTCACGAGCGCGCCGGCGAGCTGGCCCAGCAGGGCCTCGACGTCATCAGCACCGCCGGTGACCTCACGGATTCGACCGAGGCTCGCGACATCGTCGACAGCGCCGTCGGCGAGCTCGGCCGCCTCGACATCCTCGTCAACAACGCCGGGCTCGGCCAGACCGGCCAGGAGCTCGCGTCGGCGCACCTGGCCGACTCGCCGTGGGCCGACTGGGAGCGGCAGCTGCAGATCACGTTGCTCACTGCCGTCCACACCACGCGCGCCGCGATCCCGCACATGCGGGCGCAAGGCCACGGACGCATCGTGATGGTGTCGAGCGTGACGGGGCCGCTCGTCGCGATCGCGGGCAGCAGCGCCTACGCCACGGCCAAGGGCGGCATGGACGGGCTGATGCGCGCGACCGCACTCGAGGAGGGGCCGAACGGCATCACGTGCAACTCGGTCGCACCCGGCTGGATCCACACCGCATCGTCGAGCGAGGATGAGGTCATGGCCGGTGGTCACACACCCGCCGGTCGGCCGGGTCGTGCGGACGAGGTCGCGGCGGTCGTCGGCTTCCTCGCCAGCGACGAGGCGTCCTACGTGACCGGACAGCCATTCGTCGTCGACGGCGGCAACACGATCCAGGAGATGAAGCTCGGGTGACACCCGAGCGGCGCGCGGACCACGACGCGATCATCGTCGGAGCGGGCATCACGGGGCTCGCCGTTGCCACGCGACTGCAGGCCGCGGGGCATCGCATCCGGGTGCTCGAGGCGCGCGATCGGGTGGGTGGACGCCTGCTGTCCGTCCCGTCGGCCGACGGGACCGCGGGCATCGACCTCGGCGCCGCGTGGTTCTGGGCCGACGAGACGCGCGTTCACGCACTGGTGCAGGCAATGGACGCGCCAATCCACGCGCAGCACATCAAGGGTGATGCGCTGTTCCAGCCTGGCGGGGACGTGCAGCGCCTGCGGGGCAACCCGATCGACGCTCCCGCGATGCGGTTTCAGGCCGGCGCGCAGTCGCTTACCTTGGCGCTGGCCAACCAGCTGGGTGAAGCCATCGCACTGGCGTGCCCCGCCCGGGCTCTACGCGTCACCGCCGACCACGTCGAGGTCGAACATGACAGCGGCACCGACCGGGCGCGCTGCGCGATCGTCGCGCTGCCGCCGGCGCTCGCCGTCGCAGACCTCGCCTTCGAGCCGCCGCTGTCCGACGACCTCGCCACGTTGGCGGCGCGTACGCCGGTGTGGATGGGTGCCATGACGAAGGTCGTCGCGGAGTACGCAACGCCCTTCTGGCGGGCGGACGGTCTGGCCGGGGCGGCGATGAGCTACGTCGGCCCGCTGCGCGAGGTGCACGATCTGTCCGGCCGCGGCAATTCAGCGCCGGCGCTGTTCGGCTTTGCACCGTCGACCTCCACACCACCCGATTGCGACGCGATCATCGAGCAGCTCGCGGCGCTCTTCGGCGACGCGGCCCGTCACCCGCTGGCGCTCCACGTGCAGGACAGGCAGCGCGAGCGCTGGACCTCACCCGCCGGCGCGGCGCAGCTCGCGGACTACGGCACCTACGGCGACCCGCGCTGGCGCCAGGCGATCCACGGAAGGATCTGGATCGGCGCCACGGAGACGGGACCCGACCATCCGGGGCACATCGAGGGCGCGCTCGCGACGGCGGAGGTCATCGGCCGTGAAGTCGGCGCCGTGCTCGCCCGAGACACCTGAGCCGGCCAGGGCCGGCGCGGTATCAGCTCTCCCAGTCGAACTCGCCGGAGGCGGTCGTCTCGGACCAGCCGACCTCCTGCGTGGGATCGATCAGCGGATCCTCGTCCCACTCGAGTCGGACGGCCGGATGCTCGCCGGTCTCCTCCTCCTCGGACTGGGCATCGGCCTCGGTCTTGAAGAGCGCGTGATTGTCGAACGGATCCGCGGGGATGAACTCCTCCAGCGGCATGTCCTGCTCGAGCTCGGCATTGCGGCGCTTGAGCGCCAGGTGCTGCTCGATGACGGACGCGAAAAGGGTCTGGTCTTCAGCCATATGGTCTCCCGGTCGAGGCCCGAGGGCCGATCGGTCGCGTCGAAGTGTAGCCGCAAACTGCGGGAAAGCCCCCACACGTGTGTAACGAAACGAGCGAGTACCCTCTCCACGTGGCAGCAACGCGCAACCCCGACGCCGAAGCGGTGGCACGCATCGTCGATGACGCCGAGGCCCTCTGCCGGATCCCCGCACCGACCTTTGCCGAGCGCACGCGCGGCGCAGCGGTGCTGGAGCACCTGCAGGCGCTGCACCTGGATGCGGCCTTCGACGCGGTGGGGAACGTCGTAGCGCGGATCGGCGAGGACGGACCGGCGCTGGCGCTCTGCGCCCACCTTGACACGGTCTTTCCCGCCGACACGCCGCTCGCAGTTCGCCGCGAGCACGGGCGCTTGATCGGGCCCGGCATCGGCGACAACGCACTCGGCATCGCGACGCTCCTGCACGTGGCGCGCGAGCTCGCGGTGGCACCGCCTTCCTCCCCCGTCCTGCTGGGCTTCACCGTCGGCGAGGAGGGGCTTGGCGACCTGCGCGGCGTCAGCGCCCTGCTCGACCGCGAGCCCGTGCGCGCGCTCATCGCGATCGAGGGCCACGGCGTCGACAGCCTCGCCGTCGGCGGCATCGCCTCGATCCGCTACCGCGTGACGGTGACCGGCCCGGGTGGCCACTCGTGGACGGATCGTGGACGCCCGAGCGCCGTGCATCACCTGATTGGCCTCGGCGAGCACGTGCTCGAGACGGCGCGCCCCGCCGCGGTCAACATCGGCACCATCAGTGGGGGCACGGCAATCAACGCGATCGCCGACCACGCGGAGCTGCTGATCGACATCCGCCACGATGATCAGCGGGTCGTCGAGGCCGCCGCCGCGCGGGTGGAGCGCGCGGTCACCACCCAGCCGCCCGACGGCATCAGCGTCGAGCTCGAGCAGGTCGGCAACCGTCCCGGCGGCGCCAACGCGCCGGGCGAGCCGCTCGTGGCGCTGGCGCACGCCGCACGCGCCGCCGTCGGCCTCGGCGCGGCCGAGGAGCACCTCGCCTCGACCGACGCCAACGCCGGCCTGGCCCGCGGGATCCCGTCGCTCGGCGTCGGCATCACCCGCGGCGACCACGCGCACCGCACCGACGAGTGGATTGCCGAAGCGCCGATCGCGCTCGGCGTCGGCGCGCTGCTCGGCCTGATCCGCTCCGCGACCTGACACGCCGCAATCCGCGCACTAGGATGAGGGCATGATCATCGTCATCGTCGTCATCGCCCTGATCGTCATCCTCGCCCTGATCGTGCTGGTGACGTACAACGGGCTGGTCAAGCTCCGCAACATGTGCGACGAGGCGTGGAGCACGATCGACGTGCAGCTCAAGCGCCGCCACGACCTGATCCCCAACCTCGTCGAGACCGTCAAGGGCTACGCCACGCACGAGACCGAGGCGTTCGAGAACGTCTCCAAGGCGCGCGCCGCCGCGATCAGCGCCCGCACGCCGGCCGAGGCCGCCAAGACCGAGGGGCTGCTGACGCAGGCCCTCGGCCAGCTGTTCGCGATCGCCGAGGCCTACCCGCAGCTGCGCGCGGTCGAGTCGTTCACCCAGCTGCAGGCCGAGCTGACGAACACCGAGGACCAGATCAGCGCCGCGCGTCGCGTCTACAACGGCAACGTCCAGACGTACATGACGAAGTGCCAGCAGTTCCCGGGTGCGCTGCTCGCTGGGCCGTTCGGATTCTCGCCGCGCGCGTTCTTCGAGCTCGAGGATCCCACGGAGCGCGAGCCGGTCAAGGTCGACTTTGGCAGCGCCACGCCGCCGCCGGCCGATCCCACACCGCCTACCGGCGCGTAGCACCCCTCTGGATCGGCTATCGTGCCGATCCCACGGGCCCGTAGCGCAGTTGGGAGCGCGCCTGGATCGCACCCAGGAGGTCGGCGGTTCGATCCCGCCCGGGTCCACTCTCTCGCCCGATCGCAAGCACGGGTTGCGCGACGCACGGCAACGGTCCGCAAGGCACGTAGAATCGTGGCACCAGACCGGGAGGAAACCGTGGCTGACACCATCGAAGGACGCGATGTCGCGCTCGACCTCGCGCTTCAGATCATCGCCGCCGTGCGGATCGAATCGGAGCGCGGCGGATTCCTGATGTCGGCGTGCGTGGCCGACCGCGCCGGCAACCCGGTCGCCTCAGCACGCATGGACGGCGCGCTGCTCGGCTCGTATCAGATCAGCTGCGACAAGGCCTTCTCGGCGGCGATCTGGCAGGACCGCACCGGCGAGATGGGCAAGATCACCGTGCCCGGCGAAGGTGACTGGGGCATCAACAGCACCTTTCAGGGCCGCATGATCGTGTTCGCCGGCGGCGTGCCGATTCGCAAGGACGGCGCGTGCATCGGCGGGCTCGGCGTGTCGGGCGCGCTCAGCGCCGAAGACGAGGCCGTGGCACTGGCCGCCCTCGCCTCCCTCGGGCTCGAGGGGTAGCGTTCGGGACGTGGACATCGTCCTCGTCCGGCACGCGATCGCCGAGGAGCGCGACCCCATGCGCTGGTCGCACGACGCGCTGCGGCCGCTGACGTCGTTCGGACGCGAGCGCTTCGAGCCCGCGGCGCGCGGACTCGGCACGATCGTCGGGCGCGTCGAGGTGCTGCTCGCCAGCCCCTACGTGCGGGCCTGGGACACGGCGCGGATCCTGTCGGACCAGGCGGACTGGCCGGCGCCTGTCGCGTGCCCCGAGCTCGCCGCGCACGCGTCGACCGGTGACGCGCTCTCGGTAATGCTCGCGCTGCCCAACGACGGCACGGTGGTGTGCGTCGGGCACGAGCCGAATCTGACGCACCTCGCGCAGGTGCTCCTGCGAGCCAAGGACGCCGGTGAGGTGCCGTGGTTCAAGAAGGGCGGCGCGCTGTGCGTGCGCTTTCGCGGGACCGTGGAACCGGGGCGCGGGAGGCTGCACTGGGCGCGAGCGCCGAAGGAGCTGCGGAAGGTCGGGGGCTAGGGCCCTGGCTCGAGCCAGTAGGCGAGGCCGTGGATGCCGTCAGGGTGGTCAGCCACGAACTGCGTGAGGGAGTCGACGAGCGGAGCGTGCCGACCACGGCGCAGATCGAATCGTGTCGGCGCCAGATAGATCAGGCCGGCGTGGAGTTCTCCGCGCCGGCTCAGAAGGCGGTCGAGGCGCGCGAAGTCCTCGTAGTTGGCTGTGACGAGCGCGCGATCGAGCCGTGCCATGCGCGCCAGGAGAACGATGTCGGACGAACCTGCGAACTCCTCCAGTTCGACGACCGCGAGTACGTCGATCTCGCGCTCAGCGAGACTCGCAGCGATCGCCGGGCTCAGGTGCTCGTCGAGCGCCAGTCTCACGCAGGCTCGGCCAGCCCGCGCTCCGCGACCCACGCCTGAAACGCGTCATCGGACGCGTCGAGATCCTGCGCGATCCATGCATCTATCTCGGCCTTGTGCTCGGTGTAGTACGCGAGGCAAGCATCGACCGTGGTGATGGGCAGGCGATACTCGGCGGCGGCCGCAGCGGTGTCGCCCTCACAGCCATCCACCATCTCCACCACATGGCGCACCTGCAAGCGGCGGCCAGCGACCATCGGAATGCGCACACGATCGCGGTAGCGGAACGACAGTTGGGGATAGCGATCGCGATCCATGCCATCAACGATGTAGCGCTCAATCTGCGCCGTGCGCGTGACGCCCTGCTCCGACGCCTGCGCAGACACGCGCGCGAGGGTCTCGGGATCAAGGCGGAGGGAGACGACAGCGCGCCGGGGCGTGGCGGAGTTGGTCATGGGCGGAGTGTAACGCGGCGTAATACAAGGCGGACATGACACCCGCGCGGATGTGGTGTCCGCCTTGGAACCACGCTGGTCGCACCGGCGAACCGAGCGGAACACCACGTCATCGCTGGCAGGAACCAGCGCACCGCTTGCGCGGTGCACCGTCACATTCACTGCTTTGTGGCCACCAGTGCACGGACGAAGTCGGCGCCCTACGGGCGTCGACTTCTAGTGCATGGTGCCTTCAAAGCAGATCGCGTGGGATGTGTTCTAGGGCTTTGCCCTAGAA
>JBPCSK010000202.1:0-2382 GCA_051007275.1 Gaiellales bacterium
GAGCCACCTCGAGGCCTTCGCGTCGTCGAGCGCGATCAACCGAGCGGCTATCGCGGCGAAAGGTGGAGCTACTTCGCTTCGGCGATCGGCTTGCTCGGATCGAAGATCATCCACGAGGCGTAGAGGCCGATCAGCGTCATCACGACGGCGACGATGCCGTACGTGAAGCCGGCCAGGAAGCCGGTCGTGGCGATGCTGATGATCACCGTGGCGAGATAGATCCAGAACCACGGGCGCTGCGTGCCGTTGAAGCGCGTGATGCCGCCGAGGCAGATCAGGGAGAACACGTAGCCGGCGGGCGGGAAGATCCACAGCAGCGTCAGCCAAGGGTTACGGCCCGAAAGCCGTGCCCATCGCGTGAAGTTGAGGATCGGGATGAAGGCGAGCCAGCCGTTCGAGACGCCGGATGCCTCGCAGGTCCGCATGACGCGGATGCCGATCACGATCCACCCGATGATCGAGATCAGACTGAGAATGGAACCTTCGGTTGCGCCCATGGCGGCGTCTCCTTCGTATACGCGCGAGTACGCGCTTGGGTACGCCAGTTGCAGGGCGATTCCTGCTGGTTGCACCCCAAACGCAAGAGGGGGCGGTGCCGGAGCACCACCCCCTCGGGCGTTCGCATGGGTCCGTGCGGGCCTAGCTGTTGCTGGCGGCGCTGGTGATCGGCTTGGTGGGATCGAAGATCATCCACTGCGCGGCGATCATCAGGACGGCGCTGATCAGCAGGGCGATGATCAGCAGGGCACCGCTGAAGAGGCCGGTAATGCCCCAGCCGCCGAGCGTGAAGATCAGGAAGACCCAGAACCACGGCGACTTCGTTCCGGTGTGCTCCGAGATCTTGTTGAGCCAGATCAGCTCGAGGATCACGCCGACGACCGGGATGAAGAACAGCAGCACGAGCCAGGGGTTCTTGCCGGCGAGGCGTGCCCAGCGCGTGAAGTTGAGCAGCGGGACGAACGAGAACCAGCCGTTGCTGATGCCCGACGCCTCGCACAGCTTCATCAGGCGAATGCCGACGATGATCCAGCCGGCGATGCTGATGAGGCCGAAGATGGTGATTTCAGTGACGCCCATGGATGCCAACCCTTCGTTGGGGAAACGTGCGAATTGCTTCGATGTTCCGCATAACGATGCGGATTCCTGCCGTCTGCCGGGCACGATTCGGTAGCATCGTCTGCAGATGGCAGGTGACGGCGATATCCAGTGCGGCGTGTGCCGCCGCAATCTCCTGACGGGCGAGCATCCGCACGCGTATCAGGATTCGAAGTCGGGCCAGCGTGTCACGGTGTGCTCGCTCTGCTCCGATCGCGCCGAGAAGACCGGCTGGCAGCTGCTTGACGACGAGCCGGTGCAGGTCGCCGCGATCGCCGACGACTCCGATCGCACGGTGCGCCTCTTGAAGGCGCAGGTGAACACGCTCCAGAATCAGCTGGACAACGCCGTCGAGACGATCGAGGAGACGCGCGATCACTCGACGGCGCACGACACCGAGCTCGAGACGCTGGCGGCGCGCCTGACGGACGCGGAGACCGAGGGCGCTGCGGTGCGAGCGGCGCTCGCGGAGGTCGAGCGCCGGCTCGCGCAGGCGCAGCACGACCTCGTCGAGTCGCGTGCCGCGCAGCAGACGGTCATGCGCGCACGTCGGCGCGAGGCCGATGTCGTCTACCTGGCTGGCGTGGCAGCGGAGGTGTTCAACCGCGCGCCGCAGGCGGCCACGATCGGTCTGCTCGTCGGGCTGCATGGCACGCCGGCCGTGCGCATCGACGTCGAGGGCATCGAGCTGCCGCGTCGCGTGCATATCCAGTTCGGGTGGCCGCAGGGCGGTCGCGACTACCGCATCGACATCGATCTCGTCGCGCGGCGCTTTGATCTCTTCGACCTGGTGCCGGGTGGCGACGGACGGCTGGTCGAGTTGACCTCGCCGTTCCACGCGAATGCGGATTGGGTCGACGGGCGCATCGTCACAGCGCCTGCTGAGCCGACGATGATGTAGCGCGCCTCGGGCGCTCCGGTTGCGCTGATGCGTCGCTGTTAGGCCCGATTCTGGGTGATTGTCGGTCGCTTTCTACGCTCGCTGGTGTGCCCGTAATCGGCAGGGTGCGGGCATGCGACGCGGCCAGGCCACCCTCGAGCTTCTCGTCCTGCTCGGTGTTGCCCTCGGACTATCGGCCTTGATGGTGGTGGCGACGGGCGCCGATGGTGGAGCCATTCGCCGCCACCTGATCGAATCGATCCCGGGGCATCGCCCCGATCGCCGCGATGACCGCTGGGCGCTGCGCAGCGATCCGTACGGTCCGGTGATCCGCCGGTACGCCCCGACGATGATCCTGGAGCGCGATCGCTTCTGCGAGGACGCGGCGGTGCCGTCCGACCCGGGAG
>JBPCSK010000203.1:0-2271 GCA_051007275.1 Gaiellales bacterium
TCCTTGCCCTGGGCGCGAGCGCCCGCCGTGCGGAGCGCGCGCTTCGTCAGCACGCGCACGAGATCCCGCTTGTACTCCTCCGGACCGCGCAGGTCGCTGCTCGGCTCGGAGACCTCAGCCGCCAGGCGGCCTGCCTCCTCGAGCGCGGCCGCGTCGTCGATCGACTTGCCAATCAGCGACGCCGCGGCGTCGGCAGCGCGGATCGTCAGCGGACCGACGTTGGTGAGGCCAATCGAGGCCTCGGTGATCGTCGTGCCGTCGAGCACGACCATCACGCCGACCGCAGCGGCGGCGTAATCGCCGACCTTGCGCTCGACCTTCAGATACGCGGAGCCCTGTCCGGCCTTCGGCGCGGGAATGCGCGCCTCGACGAGGATCTGATCCATGCCCAGCTGCGTCTCGAACATCGACGTCTGGAAGTCGTGGGCGCTGTGCACCACGGCGCCGTTCGGACCGACCGCATGCAGCTCGGCACCGAGCGTCGCGGCGACGGTCGCCCAGTCGCCTGCCGGATCGCCATGCGCCAGCGAGCCGCAGAACGTGCCGCGGTTGCGGATCAGCGGATCGGCCACGTGCAGCGCGGCGTCGTGGATGATCGGATAGCGCTCACGGACCAGCTCGGACTTCTCGAGATCGCTGTGCCGGACGAGCGCGCCGATGCGCAGCATGCCGTCGGACTCCTCGAGCGTGTCGAGACCCGCGATCCCGTTGAGGTCGATGATCGTGCCCGGGCTCGCGAGCCGGAGCTTCATCATCGGCAGGAGGCTCTGGCCCCCGGCCATGATCTTGGCGTCGCCGGCTCCCGCCGCGAGCGCCTGCACGGCCTCGTCGAGCGAGGTCGGTGCGACATAGTCAAACGTGCTTGGCAGCACCCTTCTCCCCTTTCCTTACCTGCGCCCCGGCGGGGCACCGGGCCGTACCGTCGAGCTCAGTCCTTGCTGCCCCCGAAGAGGCCCTTGATCTTGCCCTTCGTGATGTCGGCGGCGATGCCGACCGCGCTCGGTGCCTCGGCGGCGACCGACTCCGGCGGCGCCTCGCCCCGCGCCTTCGCCTCGGCGCCGGCGACCAGCGTCGCCTCCATCGCCTTGGCCATCTCGCCGATCATCTTGCCGGCGACGTCCGTCATGATCCCGCGGCCCATCTGGGCGACGCGACCGGTGACCAGGATGTCGGAGCCGACCTTGACGTTGGTCTTGCCGGCACCGGCATCGCTGATCTGCATCGTGAGGGTGGCCTGCGCGGTGCCCTGGCCCTTGGCCTCCGTCGCCTTGGCGCGCATGACCGCCGTCTTGGCGGCGTCGTCCTGCTCGACGATCTCGATGACGCCCTTGTACGTCAAGCTCATCGGACCCATCTTCATCGTGACGAGGGCGTCGAACCCGCCGTCGTCGCGCTTGCCGGTGATCGACGCTCCCGGGATGCACGGCGCCACGCGCTCGACGTCCGTCATCAGGGCGTAGGTGTCGTCCGGCGTTGCCGCGACGTCAAAGTCGTTCTCGATCACGATGCCCATGTGCGCTTCTCCTCGATGCCCGGGCCGGGGAACGCAGCGCCGGGAAGATGATTCTGTGGGTAGCGGTTCGCAAATGCAAGGCGTGCGGATGATCTGTGTGCAGGAGCCGTGCCGATACGGACGGCAAACGTCCTACCGCGGGAGCGGATATGCCGCTGATCGCGCGCGCATCGGCCGAATTCTGGGGAATAGCGATAGGCTGAGAAACGTTGAGTCTGTCAGAAGCAGATATTGCCCTGAACCCATCTGTCCGTCACCACGAGGAGCCGTTATGTCCGACACACCCGAAACACCCGATACCCCCGCATTCACCCCGCTGAGCCTGCCACTGATCCCCCTCGAGGACGCCCTCGTCCTGCCCGGCATGGCACTCAGCGTCGACCTCGCCTCTCCGGAGGCCAACGCCGCCGTCGACGAGGTCGGCGAGGACCGCAAGGTGGTGCTCGTGCCCCGCGTCGACGGGCGCTTCGCCCGCATCGGCGTGATCGCGGTGCTGGAGGGAGAGCCCGCGATGCTGCCCGGCGGCAGCCGCGGCGTCACCCTCCGCGCCCTCCACCGCGCCGAGCTCGGCCGTGCCGAGGCGGCCGGCGGCGCGCTCCGCATCGAGGTGACTGAGCGCCCCGACCCCGAGGATCCCGACGAGCACGTCCACGAGCTGGCACGCGAGTACCGCGCCGTCGTCGAGGAGATCCTCGAGGCGCGCGGCAACCGCGGCGTGATCGCCATGCTCCGTCAGGTCGACGAGCCCGGCGCGCTCG
>JBPCSK010000204.1:0-1342 GCA_051007275.1 Gaiellales bacterium
AGCTGAGACGGTGTTCGATGAGATGTCCGACGCGTAGAGCGTCTGACCGTTGGCGGAGAGCGTCACCGCCACGGGGTCGCTGCCCGTGCCCGAGTAGTCGACAGATCCAGTTTGAGCCCACGTATCGATGTCGATCTTCAGGATCTTGTCTGGGCTGGTGCCATTTGCAGCGATATAGGCGGTATACCCCGCGTGTGCCGGCGAGGTGCCCAGCGTGACCACGGTGGCTAGTGCCACCACAGCGGTTCCCAGACGGGTGATGAACGACGACGTGATCTGCATTGCATCCCTCTCCTCAGAAGGTGCGACCGGACGACCGATCGGCTCAATGCTAGTAGACGCGCAAAGCGGACGTTTCTGACGTTTGCCGAACCATCACCACGGCCACGGGAAGCGCTCCTCGGGCTCGAACGTCGCGACGGGGTCGGCGTCGAGATCGATCAGCAGGCGCACGTCGGCGTGCGCGCCTTCGAGCAGGACCGACGCGGTGCGCGCGCCGTCGCAGACCACCCAGCTGGCGCTGCGGATCGGCAGCAGGACGGGGGAGAGGTCGGTGCCGCGGCGGACCGCCTCGAGCGCCCCGGCGACCGCGCCCTCGAGCTCGTCGGTGGCAGGGTGGACGCTCTCGATCGCCAGCGTCTGCAGGCGTGTCGGCTCCTCGGGCGTGAGCATGATCTCCACGCCGATGCGGCCGCGCTCGCCGTCGAGCCACCACGTCGCCTGCGTCGGCGTGAGCGCCTTTACGTCGCCAGCCGTGAGTGCCCCGTGGCGCGCCGGCAGCTCGCCGATCGCGGCGGCGCGGCGGTCGAGCACCTCGTCGAGGTCGACGTTGTCGGCGAGGTGGGGGAGGAGCGGCGTGAGGTCGCCCGCCGCGAGCGCGGCATCGATCTTGGGCTTCAGCTCGAGCACGGCGGGAAGCGGCTGCACGCACGTGCGGTGCGGCGCGCGGCGCACGAGCGCCTCAAGCGCCGGCAGCAGCGCCGCGCTCGGCCGCGCGTAGCGGCCGTTGGCGAGCGCGATCAGGCCGATGCCCGTGGCGGGATGCCAGCGCATGTGGGAGCCGAAGCCGGGATAGCCGCCGGAGTGGCCGACGGTGCGGCCGGTGCGGAGATCCTCCATCGACAGCAGGCCGAGGCAGTAGCCGTCGCTGCGCACCGACAGCGCTCCCTGCTGGCCGGCCTCGAGCTGGAGGGGGATGGCCGTGACGATCTGCTGCATCTCGCGACGGCTGGCACGCGAGAGCGGGTGGTCGTCGGGTGCGTCGCGCGGGGGGAAGGCGTCGACGAAGCCCTGCACCCAGACGGCGAGGTCGGCCACGGTCGAGTGCAGTCCGCCGAGCGCG
>JBPCSK010000205.1:0-6356 GCA_051007275.1 Gaiellales bacterium
CCCGCCCAGGATCGCTCGCCCGCCTCCACGTAGTCGGAGGCCCAGCTATCCCACTGCCGCCGGTTGCGCGCGACGTGGTCGGGCAGCTCGGTCACTGATCGGGACGCCAGAGACCCGCGATCGCCGCCTCGGCGATCGCCTCGGCGCGGAGATCGAGCCACTCGTAGACCTCTGGCTGCGATCCGCACTGCCCGAATCGATCCACGCCGAGCGGAATCAGCGGTGCGGCGAACGCGGCGCCGAGGAACGACAGCGCGTGCGGTGCGGCGTCGTGCACCGTGACGAGCGGGACCCCGCGCTCCTCGGGCAGGACGAGGCGCTCGAGGATCGACGGATCGCTGAGGCGCCCGCTGCGCAGGGTGTTGGTGCGGGTGCGCAGAGCTCGGAACAGGCGGTCAGGGCTGGTGACATTGATGATCGAGGCGCCGATATCCTCGGCCGCGAGCAGCTCGCGCGCGGCGAGCGCCTGCGGGATCATCGCGCCGCACGCGGCAATCACGACCCGCGAGCCGGGACCGCCGACCTCGGCCTCCGCCAGGCGGTAGCCACCGGCCAGCACGTCGTCGCGCAGCGACGCGCGATCGCTGCGCTCCAGCAGATCGGTGAAGGCCGTCTGGGCGACGGGCGTGGTCGACAGGCGCAGGTAGTGCGCCTCACCGTCTGGCAGCACGATGTCACGCAGCCCGTGCAGCATCACCCACTCCGTCTCGAGGGCGTAGCAGGGCTCCCACATCGTCAGCCCGGGCAGCTCCATGCCGATCGAGGCCGTGATGGACGACTGGTGCGCGCCACCCTCGCGCGATAGCGAGACCCCCGACGGCGTGCCCGCGAAGACGAAGCGCGCGCCGGAGTACACGGAGTAGATCAACGCGTCGAGGCCGCGGCAGACGAATGGGTCATAGACGGTGCCAACGGGCAGGAGCTGGTGCCCGTGGAGCTCTGCGCCGAGGCCGAGCTGCCCGAGCAGCAGGAAGAGGTTCATCTCGGAGATGCCGAGCTCGATGTGCTGGCCCTTCGGCGACGGCTCCCACTTGAGCGGGCCGGCGTCCTCGATCTCGAAGACCTCCTCGGTCTCCGGGCTGAACACGCCGCGCTTGTTGATCCACCCACCGAGGCCCGTCGAGATCGACACGTCGGGGCTCGTCGTGACGATGCTGCGTGCCACCTCGTCGGTGTTCGCGATGTCCTGCAGCACGCGGGCGAAGGCGTCCTGGCTTGAGGTCGGGCGCGACATGACGGGGCCGAACTCATGCGGAATCGCGTACGGGTCGACCCGTTGCGGCGGGGCGACGTGCTGCTCGCTGAGGCGCTCCGCCGACGCGCTGCAGACACGGCCCTCCGGCGAATCGGCCGGGAAGCCCGCCCACTCATCGTCCGGATCCGCCAGCTCGCCACGCAGCTCGTCGACCTGCGGGGTCGACAGCAGCGCCGAGTGGTTCATGGGATGGCCGGCCATCGGCAGTCCCCACCCCTTCACGGTGAACGCGAAGATGACGGTGGGGCGTGTCGGATCGGCATCGGCGCGCTCCAGTGCGGCAATCATGTCACCGAGGTCGTGGCCGCCGAGGTCGCCGATCAGCTCAGGCAGCTCGGCGTCGTCGTAGGCGCCGAGGACGCTGGCCAGCGCCGCGCGATCCGCGGCAGGAGCGTTGTCGACGACGAGCTTGCTGATGTCCGCACCGCTCTTGCGCAGCAGGCTCTGATATTCGGGGTTCGGCATCTCGTCGATGCGTCGCTCAAGCGCCTCGCCGCCCTCGCGCGCGAAGGCGGCTCGCAGCTTGGAGCCGTACTTGACGATCTCGACCTGCCAGCCGTGGTCGCGGAACACGTGCGTGAACTCCTGCGAGCGGACGCCGGGGATCACGCGGTCGAGGCTCTGGCGGTTGAAGTCGACGATCCACGTCAGCTGGCCGAGACCGCGGGCTGCCGGGTCGGCGAGCGCCTCCCAGATGTTGCCCTCGTCAAGCTCGGCGTCGCCCATCAGCGCGACGAAGCGGCGGCCGGGCTCGGCGTCGAAATGCGCGCTCACGTAGCGGTCCACGACGCTCGCGAAGAGCGGCGCGGCGGGACCGAGACCGACCGACCCGGTCGAGAAGTCGATCGGATCGGGGTCCTTGGTGCGCGACGGGTACGACTGCAGCCCGCCGAACGCGCGCAGCGAGGTGAGGTACTCGCGGTCGAGGCGCCCCAGCAGATAGTTGATCGAGTGGAGCACCGGCGAGGCGTGGGGCTTCACCGCCACCCGGTCGCCGGCCTTGAGCCAGTGGAAGTACAGCGCGGTCATCGCCGTGACCATCGACGCCGATGAGGCCTGGTGTCCGCCGACCTTGAGCTCGTCATCGGACGGGCGCTCATGGTTGGCGTAATCGATCATGCGCGTCGACAGCCAGAGGACGCGGCGCTGAATTGACGCGAGCGCCTCCAGCTGATTGGCGGTAAGTTCGGTTCGCGGCGGGGAGATGGCCATGGCGGAAAGCGTACCGGCTGATCCAGCGCACCGGAAGTTCGTGATGAACGTGCCGGGCTAGCTGCAGTCCCCCACGCCGTCGGCCACGATGCACTCGCGGATGTCGAAGCCCGTCAGCAGCGCGCGGCGCACGGCACAGCTGGCAGCGACCTTGTCGAGCCGGTCGCGCTGCTCATCGGTGATGGGCTTCTCCAGGTTGATCTTGAGCCGGAACTCCCGCGGCTCGGCCTTCGACTCGTACTCGACGTCCACGCGCATCGCACCGACGTCCCACTCCTTGGTCCGAATGTACGCCGACACTGCGGTCGCGGTGCACGCGGCGAGCGCAGCGACGAGCAGCTCGTGCGGCGAGGGACCCTCGTCGGTCCCACCGAGATGCTCCGGCTCGTCGGTGATGACATGGAAGCGGCCGTCGACGAGGACGTCCTGCTTGAGGAGGCCCGGCGTGGAGCGGGCGGAGGCGATCAGCGTCATGGCCGCAGCCTAACGGGGCATCGTGCCGCGCGCCGACCTCGTCGTGGCGCCGGCGCTCTGGTACCGTCGCGCCACGTCACCGGCGCTGCGCAAGCGCCCCGTCTGGAGGTTCAGCATGTTCCTGCTTCTCGGCCGCTACACCCGCCCGCTCGACGAGGTCGACCCGCATCGTGATGGCCACATGGCCTGGGTGCAGGAGCACGCCGGCGCCGGACACTTCCTCGCCGGGGCACTCGAGGAAGGCGGGGTTGGCGGTGCGATCTTCGCCAAGGCCGACAGCCGTGACGAGGTCGAGGCGTGGATCGCGGCCGACCCGTTCGTGATCAACGATGTCTTCGCGTACGACGTGCGGGAGTACACGATCGCGTTCGCGACTCCCGGCGTCGAGGGGCTGCAGGACTAGGACTGCACGGCGGCGAGGTACGCGCGGATCGCGGCCTCGTCGTCGAACGTGGCCCCTGCGATGCCGATCGCGGTCGCACCCGCGGCCAGCCACGCGCGCGCAATCGTCGGATCGGCGGTGAAGCCGCCGTTCGGGTAGGTGCGCAGGCCCGGATACACTGCGAGCAGCGCGTCAAGGTAGGGCACGCCGACCACGTTGGCCGGGTAGATCTTGATGATCGGCGCGGCGAGCGACTGGTAGACCTCCGTGGGCGTCATCGTGCCCGGCACCGGCACGATCCCCTGCGCCTGCGCCTCGTCGATCAGCCCCGGGAACGTACCTGGCGCGAGCGCCATCGCGGCACCGGCGGCGGCGGCCCGGCGCACGTCGTCGCGCGTGCGCATGGTGCCGATGCCGACCGTCACGCCGTCCGCCACGAGCGCCCGCGCGGCGCGATGCACGTCGGGCGTGCTGGTCGTGAGCTCGACGACCGTCGCCCCGCACGAAACCCAGCGGCGTGCCGACGTCAGCGCCGCGCGCCACGTGGCATCGCGAAACACGGGGATCGCCCGCGGCCGAGCCATCTGGTTGAGCACGCGGTGGTGCGCCATGTTCGGCAGACCCTCGGGCGTTCCGCCCGTCACCGCATCTGCGGCCGCGGCGCTGATCAGTCCCGTCGCGACGATGCCACCGAGCCCGGCCACCAGCAGATCGCGGCGGTTCATCCCCTCTGGCGGCGGCGTATACACGGGACCAAGCGTACCGCGGTCTGAACCTGCGCCAAAACGCGACCGCCTCCCCGGTCGGGGAGGCGGATCGATGGCCCTGGGAGCAGTGGAGGCGCCGGGAATCGAACCCGGGTCCGCGACCGCTCGGAAGAGGCGTCTACGAGCGTAGCCCGCGGATCGATCTCACCCAGGTCGGCTCTGCGGGCCGGCGTATCCTGGGCCAGACGCATGAGGTCTCCCCCGTCGGCGCGTCACTCCGCCGGGGAACAAGCCCGTTGGTTTATGCCAGCCGTCCCCCACGGGCCGAGGGGGCGGTGACATTCGTCACCTGATCAGATCAGGCGGCGAAGGCGATGTCGGTGTCCGACTTCGCAGTTCAATGTGCCGGGTTCTTTAACGAGGCCAACCGACATCCTCGGCTCGCAACCAATCCCTGTAGACGACCACGTCGTAACCATGACGCCCCCTGGAGACCGACTCATCCTACAGGAGCGGCTTGGATCTGGCGCTTGCGCCCACGCCGATGCGGGTGCACCCGACGGCGGTACGGCTACCCGTACATCCCGCGACGGGCGTGGCAAAACGTGGCACCCTTCCGGCAGCGCGTCCCCTGCCATGGCAGCACCCTCCCCCTCCCCATCGCTGTTCGAGCGGTACGCGCGCGTCGTCGTGCGCCGCCGCAAGGCGTTCCTGATCGGCTACGTCGTGCTGGTGCTGATCCTCGGCGCGGTCGGGGTCCAGGTATTGCCCGCGCTCAAGGCGGAGGGGTTCAACAACCCCGATAGCCAGTCGGCCGAGGTGGCGCAGCTGCTGCAGAAGGACTTCAACACCGCGCAGCCGCTCGCCGTGATCGGCGCCACCGGCTCCGGCACGATCGACAGCGCAGCGACGACGGCGGCAGCCAAGCAGCTCGTCAAGGAGCTCGCCGCCCAGCCGGGCGTCGGCTCCGTCATGTCCTACTGGACGTCCGGTCGGCCGGATGCGCTCAACGGCCGCGACGGACGGACCGGCGAGATCCTCGTCTACGGCCTGCCGGGCAGCGACGGCATCGCCATCGCCAAGCAGCTGACCGCCCGCTTCGATGGCACCCGCAACGGGCTCGAGGTGCACATCGCGGGCTTCGGCGCGGTCTTCAACGCCGTGGACAGCCGGGTCCGCGACGACCTCGCGAAGGCGGAGATGATCGCCATCCCGATCACGTTGATCCTCCTGCTGTTCGTCTTCGGGTCGCTCGTCGCCGCCGGCCTGCCGTTCCTCGTGGCGCTGATCGGCATCCTCGGCAGCTTCGCCCTGCTGTTCGCCGTCACGCAGGTCGCCGACGTCTCGGTGTTCGCCCTCAACCTCGTGACCGCGCTGGGGCTCGGGCTCGGCATCGACTACGCCCTGCTGATGATCAACCGCTTCCGCGAGGAGCTCCACCGCGGCACCTCGACGGAGGACGCGGTCGTCATCACGGTCCGCACGGCCGGCAAGACGGTCTTCATCTCGGGCATCACCGTGGCCTTCACGCTCGCGTCGCTGATCGTCTTCCCGCAGTACTTCCTCAAGTCGTTCGCGTACGCCGGGGTCGCGGTGAGCCTGATGGCCGTGCTCGGCGCGCTCACGATCATCCCGGCGATGCTGGCCATGCTCGGACCCAACGTCAATCGCATCAAGGTCCTGCGCGGCGACCTCTCCCCGCGGGACGACGGCATCTGGGCCCGGCTCGCACGCACGACGATGCGACGCCCGGTGCCGTACCTGATCGGCGGCGTGCTGCTGATGCTGATCCTCGCGTATCCCGCGATGTCGCTCGTGGTCGGGCAGATCGACGACCGCGCGCTGCCCCGCGACGATCGCGCGGCGGTCTCGAGCACCTTCCTCGACCAGCGCTTCCCGGGGTACGACGGTGCGCCGTACGAGATCCTGCTGCGCAACCCGGACAGCACGGCCGCGCTGACGGGCTACGCGCGCGATCTGTCGAAGCTGCCCGGGGTCGTGCGAGTGTCGACCCCCGACACGATCGTCGTCAAGGGCGATGTCCTCGGTCCGAATCCGGCTGGCAAGCCCTGGTTCAAGGACCACATCGCGCGGGTCGTCGTGGTCGGCAGCGTCCCACCTCGCGACGATCGCGGCTTCGCGCTCGCCGAGACCCTGCGCGGCTTCCCGGCTCCCGCCAGCGCGGTGCTCGTCGGCGGCATCGCGGCCGAGTATGGCGACTCGAACAACGGCATCACCGGCAACGCGTGGATCGTCGCGCTGTGGATCGGCCTGACCACGCTGCTGATCATCTTCCTCTACACCGGCAGCGTGCTGCTGCCGATCA
>JBPCSK010000206.1:0-5730 GCA_051007275.1 Gaiellales bacterium
GTCGCGCGAGAAGGCGAACAGCATGCGCGACGCAGCCGTGACGCAGGACATGCCGCAGAAGTACTGGCCGACGCAGGAGATGATCAGGATCGTCTTGGCCCAGGCCAGCGGCAGCGCGGTCAGGAAGATCACCGGCGAAAAGCCGAACGCGTCGTTGATGTCCGACACGTGCGTCGCGGCGAACAGGAACGACAGGAGGAGGATCCAGCCGCCAACGCCCGAGAAGAAGATCGAGCGCCACAGGCCCTGCGCCGCTGCCTTCGAGGCTCCGCCCGTCTCCTCCGAGACGTGCGCGGACGCGTCGAAGCCGGTGATCGTGTACTGCGTGAGCAGGAAGCCCAGCGGCAGGACGAGGAACCAGTACCAGCCCTCGCCGAAGCCCGAGTTGTTGATGCGCTCCGTGAAGACGAAGCTCGCGGACTGGTGCTCGCTCGGGATGAAGATCAGGATCAGCACGATCGCCGCGACGCCCGCCACGTGCCAGTAGACGTTGATCGTCTGCAGGCGGTGGATGATCCGCGCGCCGAAGACGTTGAGCAGGATGTGCGTGATCACGCAGACGATGAAGACCTCGAAGACGAGCGTGAGGTTCGTCGGATCCCACCACGTGCTGTACAGGTTCATCGTGGTGACGAAGAACGTCGCGAACCCGTAGTCGACGCCCGCGATGACCGCCACGAGCCCGGCCAGGTTGAGCCAGCCCGTCAGCCAGCCGTGCACCGGCTTGCCGAGCTTGAACGACCAGTAGTAGATGCCGCCCGAGGTCGGCATCGCCGACACGAGCTCCGACATGCAGAGGCCGATCACGAGGATCAGCGCGGCGATGATCGGCCAGCCGATGGAGATCGCGATCGGGCCGCCGTTATTCCATGCCTGTCCGAAGGTCGTGAAGCAGCCAGACAGGATCGAGATGATCGAGAACGAGATGGCGAAGTTCGAGAATCCGGTCCAGCGCCGCTCGAACTGCTGCTTGTAGCCGAGCTCGGCGAGGCGCTGCGCGTCTGCGTCGTGGTACTCGACGTCGGGTTCGTTGCCCGGCATTGGTTCCTCCCTCTCCTCCGAGCGACCGAGGTGCCGGTCGCCCACGTTCGCACCCAGCCCCTGATGGCGGGATGACGCGATGATCCTCCTCCTTCCGGACGCGCAGCGCAAGGGTTCTGCACAACGGTGAAGGCGCGGTGAAGTCCACCGTCCGGGCTACGCCCGCAGCGGAATCGCGACCGGGCGGATCGGCGTGCCCGTCGCGCCCGTCAGCTTGAGCGGGAAGCCCATGAAGGCGAACTCGTAGACCTGCTCGCGGCAGACCTCCTCGAGATCGATCACCTCCATCAACGGGCAGCCGGCCGTGGCAAAGAGGTACGAGTGCACGGGCAGGAAGGTGTCCGGATCGGGATTCGGCACGACCTCGAGGCTCAGGCTGTCGGCGCCGAGCAGCATCGCCCCCGCCTCCTCGCAGAGCCAGCGCGCGGCGCCAAGCCCGATGCCGGGCTGATCCGTGATGTACGCGTGCACGTCGGGCCACACGGTCATGCGCCCGGTGCGGATCAGGACGATATCCCCCTGTTCGATCGTGCTGCCCTGGCGCTTCAGCGCATCCTGCAGCTCCTGCGCGGTGATCTCGTGCACCGGGTCGAGGCAGTCGACGCCATGCATGCCAGCGACATCGATCACGACGCACCGGCCGATGATCGGCGGGTAGTGCTCGGCGCCGCCGACGAGCCAGTGGCGGCTGCCGAGGTTGGCCTTCTGGTTCCAGCCGTTCCAGAACATCCCGTCGTACCCGAAGTGGTTGAGCGTGTCGAGATGGGTGCCGCAGTGCGTGTACATCTGGATCGCGTCACCCGCGTATGAGTACGTCTCGAGCAGCTTCGGGTCGACGCCAGCCAGACCGTCGATGACCGCCCCGTCCGGCGTGTGCGTCATCCAGATGTCGTAGACCGGATCGCCCGCCGCGATCCAGGACGGCATGCCCTTGAAGTAGTCGACCGACAGGTCGAACACCTTGGAGCCGTCGAGGCGCGCCAGCAGCTCGGCCTGGCCCGCGGGGTTCATCCAGTTGAGGCGGCCGATCTGATCGTCCTTCCCCCACGGGCTCTTCGAGACCTGCCGTCCTTCGACGGTCTGCATCGACTCGAACACCAGCTTCAGATCACCGCACATCGTCGCGCTCCTCTCGAGGGGGTTGCCCGAAGCGTCGGCGGGGTCGAGTCCCGCGTCAAGAGTCCGAAAGCGGCCGGCGCTACCCGGGCCAGCGTCCGAAGCCCGCGACGGCAGGCAGCCCGCCGACCGGCACGACGCCGGCGTCGATCAGCCAGGCGGCTCGGTGGTCGGCACGATCCCAGAGCGCGCCGTGATTCCACGTGCCGAGGCGAATCTCGAGCTGCCCGGGCGGCAGCACGGCACGCTCGGCGGCGACGAACGTCGGCACCTGCTGGCTGGCTCCGGAGACCGGGTCCGCCGTCGAGTACCAGACGTCGAGCACCGTCGACCCCGCCGGGCGCGCGCCCACGTACGTCATCGGCGAGCGCTGCGCGTAGCACTCGGCCTGATCTTCGGGCGTGCCGTCGCACTCCGCCGCCAGCAGGTAGCGCCGGTTGTACGGCAGCGAGTTGAAGCGGAAGCCCAGGTCGGTGACCGGGTCGAGCGCGATCGCCCGACGGTACGCCTGCGGATACCGCAGCCCGACGAGCAGCGCCTCGGTGCCGCCCATCGACGAGCCGACGATCGTCATCCGACGCGCGTCGATCTTGAAGCCCGGCAGTCGGCTCGCAATCAGATCGGGCGCGGCCGCGAGATCGCGGATCTGCCCGGGCGAGCCATAGGAGAACGACCGCGTGAAATCGCCCTGCCCGTCCAGGCACGCGAGCACGAAGCCGAAGCGGCCGGGCAACGCCGCCATCTGATCCGCACACGTGCTCGCGCCGCCCGCCGGATGTGCCGCGACAACCAGCGGCGCGGGAATCCCCGTGCCGGTCAGGCGCTTGGGGTAGAGGATCGTCAGCGCCCGCCGATGGCCGTTCCACGTGTCGTACCAGGTGCGCAGAATCACCGTCCCGCCAGGGAGGTCCTGGCTGACGGTCAGCGCCGGCACATCGGGGCGCGCCGACGGATCGGCGACCGAGCGCCAGTCCGCCAGCGCAGTGGCCGGCGCAGCCAGGCACAGGAGCGCGAGCAGCGGCAGGAGACGGCGCACCGCCTCATCGTGCCGCAGGTCGCGGATGCCGTGGGTGAGCAGGCGGTGAGCAACGCCGTCGCGCATCGACGCCCACCCTGCCACCATCCGCACGTGCTCGGCCGCCGCCTCATCCACCTCGTCGGGCTCGACGACATCCCGCGCCCGCTGGTGCCGCTCCTGGTCGTCGACGCGCTCGGGTCGATCGCCTTCTCGAACTTCTTCGTCTACGTGGCGATCTGGGGCAAGGACCGCCTGCACGCCACCGACACGCAGCTCGGCATCGCGTTTCTCCTGTCTGCGCTCGCCGGCGCGTTTGCCGGTGCGTTCGGTGGCGCGCTGTCGGATCGCATCGGCCGCAAGCCCGTGATCGTGATCGGCTGGTCGGCGACCGTCGCGGTCGCCGTGGTCGCGCTCGCCGCCGGGGATCGCACGCTGCTCGGGCTCGGCGCATTCGTCGTCGTCAGCGCCGTCGCGGCGATCGGACATGGCGCCGACACCGCGCTGGTCGCCGACCTCGTCCCGCCGGAGGCCCGCGAGCGCTCCTTCGCCGCCGTTCGACTCACCGGCAACCTCGGCGGCGTGCTCGGGCCTTCGATCGGCGCCCTCGCGCTGGCCCTCGCCGGCTGGAGCGCCCTGTTCGCCACTGCCGCCGCGCTCGGCGTCGCGGCCACGATCATCGGCATCCGCTACCTGCCGGCACGCGGCGCCTACTCACCGCCCGAGCACGAGCGCGAGCGCAACTCGTTCCGCGTGCTGTTCACCGACCTCCGCTTTGGCGCCTTCTGGATGGCCAGCGTCATGCAGTACGTGGTCTATGCGATGTACGAGACGCTCCTCCCCGTGTCGCTGACGCAGTCGCACGGCTACAGCCCCGCCGCATGGGGCGTGATCAGCGGCCTCAACCCGCTGATGGTCGTGCTGTTCCAACTGCGCATCACACGCTGGTCGTCACGCACCGCCGGCGCGGCATTCCGCCTCGCGGTCGCGACGCTGCTGATGGGCCTGCCGTTCCTGCTGCTCGACGTGTCCTCGGCGATCCCGGTCGTGATCCTCCTGATCATCGTGTTCGTGATCGGCGAGATGCTCTGGGTGCCGACCGGGCAGGCGGTAGCCGAGCGCATGTCGCCGCCCTCGATGCGCGGCGCGTACCTCGGTGCCTTCTCGGCCAGCGGCGCGATGGCGTTCGCCCTTGGCCCGCTCGCCGGCCTGCAGGTGCGCGAGCGCGCGGGCGACTCGGCCGTCTGGACCTTCACGGCGATCCTGAGCGTGATCGTGGCCGCGCTGATCCTGCTGATCGTGCGGCGCCTGCCGAACCACGGCGATGGACCGGCGGTGTCGAACCCCGAGCCAACGTAGACTGCGTCCCCAGTGGAACGCCGCGACTCGATCCGGAACATCGCGATCGTCGCGCACGTCGATCACGGCAAGACGACGCTCGTCGACGCCATGCTGTGGCAGTCGGGTGCCTTCCGCGCCAACCAGGACGTCGCCGAGCGCGTCATGGACTCGAACGATCTCGAGCGCGAGAAGGGCATCACCCTCCTCGCCAAGAACACGGCGATCCGGTACGGCGAGACGAAGATCAACATCATCGACACGCCGGGGCACGCCGACTTCGGCGGCGAGGTCGAGCGCGGTCTGACGATGGTCGACGCCGTCGTCCTGCTCGTCGACTCCAGCGAGGGGCCGCTGCCCCAGACGCGCTTCGTGCTGCGCAAGGCGCTCGAGTCGCACCTGCCGGTGATCCTGGTGATCAACAAAGTCGATCGCCCCGACGCGCGCATCGCCGAGGTTCTCGACGAGACCTACGCGCTGTTCCTCGACCTCGACGCGACCGAGGAGCAGATCGACTTCCCGATCGTCTACACGAACGCCCGCGCTGGACATGCCTCCAACGACGGCCCGGACCAGCTGCACGACAACCTCGAGCCGCTGTTCGAGACGATCCTCAAGCACGTGCCCGCGCCGGAGCACGACCCCGAGCATCCGCTGCAGGCGCTCGTCACCAACCTCGATGCGTCGCCGTACATGGGCCGCCTCGCGCTCTGCCGCATCCACCACGGCACGATGCGCAAGGGCGAGACCGTCGCCTGGTGCCGCGCCGACGGCACGATCGAGAACGTCAAGCTGACCGAGCTCTACATCACCGAGGAGCTCGAGCGCCTGCCCGCCGACGAGGCCGGCCCGGGCGACATCGTCGCCATCGCCGGCATCCCCGAGGTGACGATCGGCGAGACCATCGCCGCCGTCGAGGACGCACGCCCGCTCCCCGTCATCGCGGTCGACGAGCCGAGCCTCTCGATGACGATCGGCATCAACACCTCCCCGCTCGTCGGCAAGAGCGGCAAGAAGCTGACCGCCACGATGGTCAAGCAGCGCCTCGAGCAGGAGCTCGTCGGCAACGTCTCGCTGCGCGTCTCGCCGACCGACCGTCCGGACGCCTGGGAGGTGCAGGGCCGCGGCGAGCTGCAGCTGGCCGTGCTCGTCGAGACGATGCGCCGCGAGGGCTTCGAGCTGACGGTCGGCAAGCCGCAGGTCGTGACGCGCCAGATCGA
>JBPCSK010000207.1:0-5817 GCA_051007275.1 Gaiellales bacterium
GATCGAGTCGTCGCTGGTCGGCCACGAGGCGGTCGCCGAGGCGGCCGCGGTCGGCGCCGCCGACGAGATCAAGGGCGAGCAGATCGCCGCGTTCGTGATCCTCCGCGACGGCGTCGAGCCGACCGAGGAGCTGCGCGCGGAGCTGGCCGGCTACGTCGCGACGGACATCGGCAAGTTCGCGCGACCGTCGCTGCTCCTCTTCGCCCCCGACCTCCCGAAGACGCGCTCCGGCAAGATCATGCGCCGGCTGCTCAAGAACATCGCGGAGGGCAAGGAGCTCGGCGACGCCACGACGCTGCGCGATCCCGCGATCGTGCAGTCGATCAAGGCCGATGCGGATCGGCAGATGGGGCGCTAGCCCGCTTCGCCTTCAGGCGCCGGCTGGCGCTCACGATCATCTCGCCGCCGGACAGGATCAGCACGGCGCCGAAGACCTGGGAGAGCGTGGCGTTCGGCAGGCGCGTGGCGATCTCCGCGCCGACGATCACGCCGCCCGCGGCGCCGATGCCCATCAGCAGGGCGCCGCGCCAGTAGACGTTGTCGCCCGTCGTCTGGCGCCACGCTCCGACGGCTGCGACGGGGACGATCGCCGCCAGCGACGTGGCCTGCGCGTCGAGCTGGGTGAAGGCGAAGACGAGCACGAGCGTGGGGACGAAGATCACGCCGCCGCCGACGCCGAACAGGCCGGCGAGCAGGCCCGCGGCCACGCCGCAGCCGATCGCGAGGCAGATGGTGACGAGGGTGATGTCCATCAGAGGGCGAACACCAGCTTCACGCCGATGCCGATGATGAGCACGCCAAAGGCGATGATCAGCCAGTCGGCAGGCAGGCGCTTCTGGAAGCGGATGCCGAGCAGCACGCCGATCACGGCGGGCGCGCCGATCAGGACCGCGGCGGTCCAGTCGATGTGGCCGCTGCCGGAGTAGCGCGCGGTGCCGATCAGCGACGTCAGGAGCAGGGTGGCCAGCGAGGTGGCGGCTGCGATGCGCGGCGGCATCTTGGTGAGGAGCATCAGCAGCGGCACGATCACCACGCCGCCGCCGATGCCGAACATCGCGGCGAAGAGGCCCGAGACGATGCCGATCCCGATCAGCGGGTAGACGCTCACCTTGGGGAGGGCGCTGGCGTTCTCCACATCTCTATCCTATCCGGCGATGGGTGCCGATCCGCTGCAACGAATTCGCCTCGTCTCCGGGACGTCCGCGATCCTGCTCGACGTCGACGGCACGCTCGCGCCGATCGTCGCGCATCCCGATCTCAGCGTCGTGCCGCCGGAGACGCTCGACGTGATCGCCGCGCTGGTCGAGCGCTACGCGCTGGTGGGGTGCGTCTCCGGCCGTCGCGCGCTCGACGCGGCGCGCCTCGTGCCGGTCCCCGGCGTGCACTTCGCCGGCAACCATGGCCTCGAGCTGCTCGTCGATGGCGAGGCCCAGCTGGCGGGTGGGGTGGAGGAGTGGCTGCCGGACCTGCGCTCGGCGGCCGTCGCGATCGAGCCGATCGTCACCGAGGCCGGCGGCTGGATCGAGGACAAGGACGCGAGCCTCACCGTGCACTTCCGCGAGGCGCCCGATCCGACCGCCGCGCGCGCCCTCCTCGAGCTGCGGGCCGTGCCGCTGCTCAACGCGGTCGGCCTCGTCTCGCGCTGGGGTCGCATGTCCCTCGAGGCGCGCCCGCCCCTCCCCGTCGACAAGGGGTCGGCGATCGAGGAGCTCCTGCAGGCGCGCCCCGACGTGCGGCGCTCGCTGTACGCGGGCGACGACCGCACCGACCTCGCCGGATTTGCCGTCGTCGACGTCAAGGTCGCCGTGCGCTCCGACGAGACCCCCGACGAGTTGCTCGACGCCGCCGACGTCGTTGTCGAAGGCACGCCGGGTCTCGTTGACCTGCTCGCGAGCCTGCTCGACTGACCATCACAGGCCGCAATCCAGGCCGATCTCGCGTATCACCGGACAGGATGGGCCCGGGCCCATGGTGTCCACCCGACTTGGATCGCGCTGCGCGCTTTCGGCGGTGTGGCGGCTCGTTGCACGCGCCTTCGGCGTGCGATCGCGCGAGCTGAGCCGGAAAGCACGCGCTGGCGAGGCGCGAAAGCGCGCGCGGAACACGCACACTGCGTTGACGAGATGGGCCCGGGCCCATCAGGTCCGGCGCACGCCTGCGCGCGTGGTTTCTGAGCCCTCTCAGAGTGCGAGCAGGCACCCGGCCGCAGCGACGAGGCGCACTTACACTTGTGACATGGATGAGTCCGATGACCTGCCTGCCCGCCGAGGCGAGCTGCGCCCCGTGGTGCAAGGTGGGCGGGATGTGTCGGCCGAGCCGCTGCCGCGCGGGCTCGCGATTCCGACGCCGGGGGCGAACCGGCTGCAGACGATCTGCCTCGCGCTCGCCGTCGCGCTCGTTCTGAGCGACTCGTCGATCGTCGTGCTCGCGCTGCCCGACATCCTCGCGCGGTTCTCCCTCACCATCGGCCAGGTCTCGTGGGTGCTGACGGGCTTCAACATCGTGCTCGCGGTCGTCGCCGTCCCCGTCGCGCACCTCGTGCGGCGGCGCGCGCCCGGCGTGCTGCTGCTCTTCGGGCTGGCGGTCTTTGCCGCCGCCTCCTTGTCGTGCGCGCTCGCTCCGTCGTTCGAGGTGCTGCTGATTGCCCGTGGCGTGCAGGCCATCGGTGGCGCGATCGCGGTCACCGCAGCGCTCGAGATTCTGCCAGTCACGACCGGTTCGGAACGCCGTGCCGCCGTCATCTGGGCGACGGCCGGTGCACTCGGCGCAGCGTTCGGCCCCGCGCTCGGCGGCCTCCTCACCCAGCTGATCTCGTGGGAGGCGATCTTCTTCATCCAGGTCCCCGCGATCCTGCTGGCGCTGCCCACCCTGCGCGTGCGCACCCACGCCACGCGCGAGCCGACCGGCCGCCCGCACATCGCGGCCAACGTCGCCCTGATTCTGCTCAGCGCAGGCCTCACCGCCGCGCTCTTCCTGATCGTCCTCCTGCTGATCGAGGGCTGGCAGATGTCGCCCATCGCGACCGCGCTCGTCGTCACCGTCATGCCGGGCGCCGCGATCGTCGCGGCCAAGGTCTTCGGCAACGTCGGCTCGGTTCCGGCTCGCGCGGCCTCGGGCACGATCCTGCTCGCCGCCGGCCTCGCCTCGCTCGCGCTCCTGCCTGCGCCGGAGTGGTGGTGGACCGTGCCGAGCCAGATCGCGATCGGTTTCGGCATCGGCCTCACGATCGAGGCGCTCACCGACGCCGCACTGCGCGGCCGCTCGCCGCAGGCCGTCCACGGCGGCTGGACGCTGAGCGCCCGCCACCTCGGCCTCGTGCTTGGCATCGTCGCGCTGACGCCGCTCTTCACGCACCAGCTCGGCGTGCAGCAGGAGAAGGTGCAGCAGCAGGGCATGCAGCTGCTGCTCGACTCGCCGCTGCCGATCACGACGCGCCTCGGCCTCGGTGGGCAGCTGAGCGGCCTCGTCCAGAGCGCCAACGGCCGCATCCCCAACATCAGCCAGGTGTTCGCGAACGCGCCGAGCGATCCGCAGGAGCTCGCCGCCTGGAACGCGCTCGAGTCCGGCCTCGAGCAGGCCATCCGCAACGCGGGCACGGCCGCGGCCGCCTGGCCGTTCCTCGCCGCCGCGGGCCTCGTGCTGCTGGCGCTCGTGCCGATCGGCATCGGCCGCCGGCACATCGACCTATAGCGAGGCACCCTGCGCGCGGATGCAGCGTCATCTCGGCACGAACGTGAGCGCATCCTTGCGAGCGCTATCTTTACTGATCATGGATCTTGTAAAGATCAGCAGCAAGCATCAGATCACGATCGGCAAGGAGACCTTCATCGAGGCGGGGTTCGAGGAGGGCGAAGTGCTCGCCATGCGCTCGACCGGACTCGGGCGCGTCGAGATTTGGAGCGTCCGCGCGGTCCTGCGAGAGAAGGCCGGTCGCGTCACGGGTGCGGCGGAGGCCCACGCTCGCATCAGGGAGATGGAGGCCGAATGGGACTGACGCTGATCGACTCCTCCGTGGTGATCGGATGGATCTACGCAGACGACACCCTGCACGACGCCTGTGTGGAAGCGGTCGACTCAGAAGTCGCCGCTCGACGGCCTCTGGCGATCTCGACCATCGCATGGGCGGAGGTTCTGACCGGGGCAAACGGCAACCGCAAGGCCCGGCTCGCCGCGGAAGAGTTCCTGATCGACGCGAAGGTGCGCATGTTCGATGTCGATCGCGCGACGGCGGAGCGGGCTGCGGACCTGCGGCGACTTCATCGATCGGGTGCGCGTGCTCGACTCCCGGTCGCCGACGCGATCATCCTTGCGACGGGGGCGGTCCGTGCCGATGTCGAGCGGGTGCTCACGGCCGACGCACGCTGGCGCGACGTGTCCGTCGCGGGTGCGGAGGTCCATCTGGTGTCGCCCTAGAACACGAAAGGCCCCGAACCGGCACGCGCCGATCCGGGGCCGCATTCGTTCGTGCCTAGCTGACGCGGACGACGGGGCTGGGGGGCTCCTCGCCGTTCAGGATCGCGACCGTATTGGCGGCCGCGAGCAGCCCCATCTCGGTGCGGGTCTCAATCGTCGCGGAGCCGAGGTGGGGGATCAGCACCGCGTTCTCGAGGTCGAGCAGACCGGGGTTGATCTTCGGCTCCTCCTCGAACACGTCGAGGCCGGCGCCCTTGATCTCTCCCTTGCGGAGCGCGTCGACGAGCGCCTGCTCGTCCACGACCGGGCCGCGCGTGGTGTTGACGAGGTACGCGTCCTCACGCATCTGCGCGAGGCGATCCGCGTTGATCAGGTGCTTGGTCTCGTCGTTGAGCGGGCAATGCAGCGAGACGACGTCGGCCGTCTCGAGCAGCTCGTCGAACGACACGTACCTCGCACCGAGCTCGGCCTCGATCGCGGGATCCGCCTGACGGCGGCCCGAGTAGATGATCTCCATGCCGAACGCCTTCGCGCGACGCGCCGTCGCCTGGCCGATCAGGCCGAGGCCGACGATGCCGAGCTTCTTGCCCTGGATGCCCGTGCCGAGCATGTAGAACATGCTCCACACCCACGGGGTCTCCGAGCGGATCACGCGCTCGCCCTCGCCGAGGCGACGGGTCGTCATCAGGATCAGCGACATCGCGATGTCTGCGGTGGCCTCCGTCAACACGCCCGGCGTGTTCGTGAACCAGACCGTGCCGCGGCTCTCGATCGCCTTCGTGTCGACGTTGTTGAAGCCCACCGCGACGTTCGCGATGACCTTCAGCTGCGGACCGGCCGCGTCGAGGACGGCGTCGTCGATCTGGTCGTGGAGCAGGCACACGATCGCGTCGGCGTCCTTGACGGCGTCGAACATCTCCTCCCGCGTGAGCGGGCGGTCGTGCGGCGAGAGCCACACGTCGCCGTGCTCGGCGAGCAGGTCGAGCGCCGGCTGCGGGATGCGGCGCGTGACGACGATGCGGGGCCGATCGCTCATGCCTGCATCGTCTCCAGCAGACCGCGCATCGCCTCGATCGCCTCCTGGATGTTCTCGAGGCTGTTGGCGTAGGACAGGCGCAGGTAGCCGTCGCCGTACTCGCCGAAGGCGGTGCCGCTGAGGACGGCGACGCCGGCCTCCTGCAGCAGGCGGTCGGCCACGACCTTGCCATCCTGGCCCGTGCCCTTGACGTTCGGGAACGCGTAGAACGCGCCCTTCGGGTCGCGGCAGGTGACGCCGGGCAGCGAGTTCAGGCCCTCGACGACGGCCGCGCGGCGGCGGTCGAACTCGGCCATCATCGCGTCGATCTCGGTGCGCGGGCCGGTCAGGGCGGCGACGCCGGCGAGCTGCGTGGCGGGCGCGGTGCA
>JBPCSK010000208.1:0-2472 GCA_051007275.1 Gaiellales bacterium
GCGCACGACGATCTGGCCGTCCTCGACGATCTCCTCGGCGGAGCGCGAGTACGGGATGCCCTTCGTGAGCCACTCGTGGAGCGTGCGCGTCATGCGCTCGCCCTTGTAGAAGATCACGGTGCCCTCGCCCTTGACCTCGCGCACCTCGATGTCATCGCGGCGCGGGAGGACGAAGACGAACTGGCCGGTGGCCTTGGCGCGACGGATCACGCGACCGTCGACGTGGGCGACAGCGCCCGGCGTCTTCGGCGTGCGCGCCTCGAACAGCTCGACGACGCGCGGCAGACCATGCGTGATGTCCGAACCGGCGACGCCGCCGGTGTGGAACGTGCGCATCGTCAGCTGCGTGCCCGGCTCGCCGATCGACTGGGCGGCGATGATGCCGACCGCGTCGCCGACCTCCGAGCGCGAGCCCGTGGCCGGCATGACGCCGTAGCAGGCACCGCACACGCCGATCTCGGCGTTGCAGGTCAGGACGGAGCGGACCGGAACCGTGCACTCCGCGTCGACCGACTCGTTGAGCGCCCACACCAGGGTGCGGAGCTGCAGCACGCGGATCTCCTCCGCGTTGCGGTCGGCGTGAGGCGTGGACGGGTAGCCCTCCTCCTCGAGCCGGCGGAGGAACTTCTCCGGGTTCTTCATGTCGTCGACAGCCTCGAGGCTGAAGTACGGATCCTCGCCCTTGCTCTCGCGCTTGAACATCTCGGAGAGATCCTCGAGGCCGACGGCCTTGGCGAGCGCGATCGGATCGGGCTCCTTGCCGGCCTTCGCGACCTCGCCGTCGATCTTGGCGAGGTAGCCCTCGATGTGACGCTCCTTCTCGGCCGAGAGCTCGGCCGCGAACGAGCGGCTGATCGGCGTGCCGGCGGGCAGCGTGTCGCCGCCGCCGATGACGACGTCCTGAGCCAGGACGCGACCGGCGAGCTGATCGCTCGGACGGGCGTCGAAGGCCGCGGAGCGACGCACGATCGCGCCGTTGCGCACCTCGTAGGTCGGGCGGCGATCCATGAACGCCGGGACCTCGACGAAGCGCTCGGTGCCGCAGTCCTCCTCGCGGACGATGACGTCCTGCGACACGTCGACCAGGCGGCGGGTCAGGTAGCCCGAGTCCGCCGTGCGGAGCGCCGTGTCGGCGAGGCCCTTGCGGGCGCCGTGCGTCGAGATGAAGTACTCGAGGACGTCCAGGCCCTCCATGAAGTTGGCCTTGATCGGGCGCTCGATGATCTCGCCCTTCGGGTTGGCCATCAGGCCGCGCATGCCGGCGAGCTGGCGGATCTGCTTGAACGATCCGCGGGCGCCGGAGTTGGCCATCATGAAGACCGGGTTGGTCTCGCCGAAGTTGTCCTTCACGCGCTCGCCGACCTCGTCGGTGGCCTCGTTCCAGAGCTGGACCACCTTGCGGTGGCGCTCCTGCTCGGTGATGAGGCCGTCCATGTACTGGTCGTGCGCGACGTGGACCTTGCCCTCGTACTCCTTGAGGATCTCCGGCTTCTCGGGCGGCGTGACGATGTCGTTCTTCGAGATCGAGACACCCGACTGCGTGGCGTACTTGAAGCCTAGGTCCTTGATCGTGTCGAGCACCATCGCGACCTCGGACGGGCCGTGGCGGTCGACGAGCGTGGTGACGAAGTCGGTGATCTCCTTCTTCGTCATCGCGACGTCGACGTTCTGCACGTCGTCCTCGTCGAGCTCGCGACCCAGCTGGGTCTCGAGCGCGAGGCGCAGCTCGTAGTTGAGGATCGCGCGGCCCGGCGTGGTGACCGTGCGGACGCCATCCTCGGAGCGCAGGATGATCGCGCCCTGCAGCGGGATCCGCTTGTGGTCGAGCGCGATCTGCACCTCCTCGGCCGTCGCGAACGTGCCGTGCGAGCCGATGTCCTTGCTGGACGCACCGCCATCGAGCTTGGCCTGCAGGTCACGCACGTCGATGCTCGAGTAGGTGAGGTAGTACAGGCCGATGACCATGTCCTGCGACGGCGTGGCGAGCGGGCGCCCGTTGGCCGGGGACAGGATGTTGTGGGCCGACAGCATCAGCAGACGCGCCTCGGCCTGGGCCTCGACGGACAGCGGGACGTGCACGGCCATCTGGTCGCCGTCGAAGTCCGCGTTGAACGCGTGGCAGACGAGCGGATGGACCTGGATCGCCTTGCCGTCGACGAGCACGGGCTCGAACGCCTGGATGCCGAGGCGATGCAGGGTGGGAGCGCGGTTGAGGAGCACCGGATGCTCGGTGATGACCTCCTCGAGGACGTCCCAGACGTCCCCTTCCATCGTCTCCACCATGCGCTTGGCGGCCTTGATGTTCGGGACGGCCTTGCGCTCGACGAGCCGGCTCATGATGAACGGCTTGAAGAGCTCGAGGGCCATCAGCTTCGGCAGGCCACACTGGTGCAGCTTGAGCATCGGGCCGGCGACGATCACGGAGCGGCCCGAGTAGTCGACGCGCTTGCCGAGCAGGTTCTGGCGGAAGCG
>JBPCSK010000209.1:0-1407 GCA_051007275.1 Gaiellales bacterium
GTCCAAGGATGGCCCGCTGACGGATCACTACGACCCGCGCGAGCAGGTGATACGGCTCTCCGACCATATCTACAACCGCTCGTCCGCCGCCGCGGTGAGGACGCCGCGTGCTGCCGGTGTCGTCTGGGCGTCGATCATCCCGTCCTCGCGCAGGATCCGCATCGCGCGGCGCGAGGCGTCGATCTCGACCGGCAGCGTCACGAGGTGGAAGAGCAGGACCGCCGAGAACAGCACGACCGCTACCCAGATCAGCCCCGCGAAGCCGGCGAACACGCCCAGCATCAGCGGCAGCACCCAGAGCTGGCTCGCAACCGCCGCGCTTGGCGCGAGCGCGGTGCGCAGTCGGAACATCGAGTGCGCGGTGTGGTGCTGCAGCGCATGCCCGCACTCGTGGGCTGCGATCGCCACCGCGGCAGCCGAGGAGCGGTTGTAGATCTGATCGGAGAGCCGGATCACCTGCTCGCGCGGGTCGTAGTGGTCCGTCAGCGGCCCGTCCTTCGACGGCTCGACGCGCACCTGCATGGCACCATGGCGCGCCAGGATCCGGTGCGCGGCCTCAGCGCCCGTCATGCTCGCCGGCACGTCCTGCGCACGCGCCACGGCCCGGCGCACCCAGGCCTGCGCGGCGAAGCCCGCGGCCATCGGGAGGAGGAAGAGAACGAGGTACATGCTCATGCCCTGAGTATGCCGCGATTCCGAACGCTCGTGCTGACGGATCGGCACCGTCTTGATGCGGGGGGAGAAGCGGTACGCCGTCCGGCCGCGCGTTGCTAGGCTACGCCGCGTCATTGGGGGATCGTCTAATGGCAGGACGACCGGTTCTGGTCCGGTTAATCGGGGTTCGAGTCCCTGTCCCCCAGCCTCGATCGACCGCAGGCCGGTTCGCAACCGCGAGCCGGCCTTCGGCGTCTTCTGCCAAGCTAGGCCCGAGTCACGGGCGCCAGAGCGGGCGCGGGTAGAGCGGCGCCGCCGCCGCGGGCAGCGGCACACGCCTCTGGAGGAGCCAACCGAGCGCGAGGCCGATCAGGATCGCGAGAAGATGCCCGACGGCCGTGAAGCTCGGCGCGACGATGAGCACGAGGGCGAAGACTCCGAGCAGCGCGGCCGGGTAGAGCCGGCGCAGGCGCCCGCGCAGCAGGTACGCGAACACGCCCGCGACGGCGCCGAACGCGTAGGACACGCCGACGTCGACGCCACGCGTGGCCTCGTCACCGACCCAGCCGAGCTTGACCATGGCCCAGATCAGCATCGCCACGAGCAGCGTCGCCCCCACGTGCCCGATCGCGGCAACCACGATCCACCGGAACGAGCCGAGCCATCGCTCGACGGGTGCGAGCAGCGTGGCGTAGCGGATGGCCAGCGGGAACTCGATCGGCGTGGCCACCCCGCAGGCGCTCTGCACGACCC
>JBPCSK010000210.1:0-2367 GCA_051007275.1 Gaiellales bacterium
GAGTTACCGCTGGTCAGGCAAGGATTTCGCCCGTCGGCTTGGCCAAGCGGTCGAACGCGCGCAGCGATGCCTCGACCTCGGCGCGCGTGATGCCGCGCACGATCAGCACGATTCGCGAGGTGCGATCCTCGTCGGGCCATGCCGCGAGGTGCGTCGGCGGGTGGATCACGTGCTGCACCCCGTGCAGCACGAGCGGCCCCTCGGCGCCCGTGTCGAGCAGGCCCTTCACGCGCAGGACGTCGTCGCCGCGGCTCTGCAGCAGCATCGCGAGCCACAGCGCGAACATCGTCCAGTCGAGCGGCTCGTCGAAGCGCAGCGCGATCGCGTGCACGCCGGCGTGATGATCATGGGCGTGGTCGTGTGCGTGCCCGTGGTCGACGGCATCGAGCCAGGCGGTCACCTGCTCGGCGCGGCGATCCTCGGCCAGCACGCCGAGTCCGATCAGTCGCGCGGCGGGGACGTCGCCGCTGATGCCGGTGATGATCTCCGCGACCGGGTTGCGGGCGCGGATCAGCGCCTCGGCCAGCGCGCCCTCGCTGTCGGCGAGATCGGTCTTCGTCAGCACGATGCGATCGGCGACGACGACCTGCTTCGTCCACTCGGGCTGGCGCTCGGCCTGCAGCGGGGCATTCACGGCATCGACGCACGTGACGACGCCGTCGGCCATGTAGTGCGCCGACAGCATCGGATCCTGCAGCAGCGTGGCGAGCACGGGCACGGGGTCGGCGAGGCCGGTGGTCTCGACGACGACGCGGCGGAACGCGGGCAGCTCGCCGCGATGGACGCGCACCTCGAGGTCGCGCAGCTCGTCGACGAGGTCGGTGCGGATCGTGCAGCACACGCAGCCCGAGTCGAGAATCACCGTCTTCTCGTCGACCTCTCGCAGCAGGTGATGGTCGAGCGGCACCTCGCCGAGCTCGTTGACCAGCACGACGGCGTCGCCGAGCAGCGGATCGCGCAGCAGCTCGGCCAGCAGCGTGGTCTTGCCGGAGCCGAGGAAGCCCGTGATCAGCGTGAGTGGCAGACGCTCCTTGCTCATGCCGAGAGCGCCTCGACGAGCGTGGGATCGAGCGGGTCAAGCGGGGCGCCGCGCAGACGCTGCACCTCGGCAAAGACGGCCGCGAGGTCGCCGCACAGCACCGACTGGCCGGTCGGGCCACGCAGGATGTACGCCGTCTCCTCCCACTCATCGACGTGCATGCGGCTGGGGGCGAGGACGCGGTTGAGCAGCGCCACGCGACGGATGCGCTCGCGCAGCACCTCGCGCCGCGCGCCGACCTGCGTGCGATCGCCACCGCCCTCGGACCAGTGGGCGGCCGAGCCGAGGGTGCCGCAGAGGGAGCACATGGATCTGAGCATTCCACATCGCGCTGGTCGCCGCTTGCCGCTCCGGGATGCGGGAGGTACGGTCTGCCCACTGAAACCTGCACGTTCTGGAGGAAAGAGAAATGGCGAAGGAGATCCTGGTCGCGTACGGCGTCGATGTCGACGCGGTCGCCGGACAGATCGGCTCGTACGCGGGCGGCGACTCGCCGTGCGACATCTCGCGCGGCCTGTTCGCGGGCGAGGTCGGCACGCGCCGCCTGCTCAAGCTGTTCGACAAGCACGACATCAAGACCACGTGGTTCATCCCGGGTCACTCGATCGAGACGTTCCCCGAGGACATGAAGGCCGTGGCCGACAAGGGCCACGAGATCGGCATGCACGGCTACACGCACGAGAATCCGATCGCGATGTCGCCGGCGCAGGAGGAGGCCGTGATGCTGAAGAGCATCAGCCTCATCGAGGAGCTGTGCGGTCGCCGCCCGACGGGCTACGTCGCGCCGTGGTGGGAGTTCTCGCCGATCACGAACGAGCTGCTGCTCAAGCACGGCATCAAGTACGACCACTCGCTGATGAACGAGGACTTCCACTGCCATCGCGTCCGCGTCGGCGACTCGTGGAAGCTGATCGACTACTCGGCCGATGCCGAGACGTGGATGGAGCCGCTCAAGCGCGGCACGGAGTCCAAGCTGATCGAGATCCCGGCGTCGTGGTACCTCGACGACCTGCCGCCGATGATGTTCATGAAGAAGGTGCCGAACTCGCACGGCTTCGTGAACCCGCGCGACATCGAGCAGATGTGGATGGACCAGTTCGACTACCTCTACCGCGAGGAGGAGGACGTCGTCTTCACGATGACGATCCATCCCGACGTGTCGGGTCGTCCGCACGTCGTCGCGATGCACGAGCGCATCATCGAGCACATCAACAAGCACGACGGCGTGCGCTGGGTGACGTTCGACGAGATCGCCGACTGGTACGACGCGAAGTTCCCGTTCCAGGGGTAGGCGGATGACGGCGCGTCCTCGTCCCGCAGGCCGGGCC
>JBPCSK010000211.1:0-3519 GCA_051007275.1 Gaiellales bacterium
GACGTCGGCCGAGACGAGCGGGTTACCGGCAACGATCGGGAGCGAGTAGCTCGTCGCTTCCTCGCCAAGTCCGGTCGTCGTCGCCTTGAATGCGAGATTGTCAGCACCTGCCGTCGAGCATGCCGTCGCGACGCCATCCGAGGCCGACAGGGTGCCCCCGTCAGGACCGGCGACCTGCGAGACGACCGAGCCGCCCGGCAGGCTCATGCTCTTGACCGCGCCGGACTGGTCGACCTGCTGCCCATTGCAATCGGTCGCCACGGAGTCCTTCGGATAGTACGACGACGTCGTCGTATGCCCCGACGCGTCGGTCACGCTCGTCGAGCGCCCCCACTGGCCGTTGGCCGGGTCGTACGGCTCGTACGTCCGCGTGATCGTCGAACCCGACGGACTGATCGTCTTCAGGAGCTGCGTCGTGAGCGGGTCGTACACCGCCTTCGTCACGAGCGTCCGCATGCCATCGCCACTGTTCTCGCGGACCGTGCTCGACGTCGCAAGACCGTAGTTCGGCCGCAGCTGCTCCGTCGACGCCACGGCCTGCGTGCCATCAGGCGCGGTCACCATCACCTTGACACCCGCAGGAGCACCTTCAGGCGAGACGACATCGACCTGAAGATTTGCAGCACCATCCGCACCGATCGTCGTCGTGCACACCGACGCGCACAGCCGACCATCAACCCACAGCTTCGCGCTCGTCAGATTCTCAAACCGATACGCACCCGCGTTGGGAGCCTCGTACGTGCCCGACAAACGCGCCGACCATGGTCCCGTCCCGCCCGCCGGATTCGACGCCCAATTGAATTGGAGACCCTGGACGAGGCTGCCGCTGACGATTGGTCCCGTCGAGCCCGCCGCCGGCGCACCATTGAAGCCCGCGTTCGACCAGTACCGCACCGCCAGACCCTTCCAATCACGCCCCTGCTCATCCTGGTCGTACGCAGTCGTCGTCTTCGGCGCCGTCGGACTGGTCAGCGCACTACGCGTCGGACCAATCTGCTCGACCGGGCGGCCATACCGGTTGTAAAACGTCGCAACCTGCGAGCCCGTCGACGAGCCCGTCACCTTCGCGAGATTGCCATTGCGGTCATAGTCGTACGTCATCGCGTTGCCGCTCTCGTCCATCTTCTTGACCGTCTGCAGCGTCACCGGATCGAGCCACTCTCGTACATCGAACCCAGCGGTCGTCGCGACACCGGCGCTCTTCACGGTGAACGGCGCGTACGTGAAGCTCAGCTTCGCGCGCTGCTCGCGCGCGGCGGGCTGATCAGCACCACCGATCAGGCCGGCTGGCGTCGTCAGCGATGCGACGCGACCCTGCGTGTCGTAGGCGATCTGCGTCATCACGCGCGTGTCCTGCGGACCGAGATCGCCCACGACATCCGTCGCGACCGCCGCCGCCGCAAGCGGGTTGCGCAGCTCGACGATGCGACCACTCGCATCCCACCCAATGTCCGTCGACGCGGCATAGATACCCGCACCGAGACCCGACACGATCCGTCCAAGCTGCACGTCGTTGCCAGCCTTGAGGTACTCGAACACCACGATGTTGCCGACGGCATCGATCGCGCCACACAGCATCCCCGCCGGCGCCTTCACGAAGCCAGGATCAACCGTGCTCGTGCACCCATCATCACCGCTGTACAGGAACGCGAGCGAGTTGTCGGTGACGGGATCGATCAGTCCACGCACGCGCCCACCGGACCAGACCTGCTGCGCGGCAGGCGTTTCGAGCGCCCAGATCCTGGTAGGACGGCCACTCACGTTGGTCGTGGGCTTCGAGAAGATCGTCATCGCGCGGTTGCCATCCGTCACCGAGTATGTCTCGTCCTTGTTCTGCGAGAGGTGCGTCGTCTCACCCGCGAGATTGAGCGAGCCAACCTGCGGCTCCCACTGATCCTCACCACGCTTGACGTACGTCACGCTGATACCCGAACTCGTCGACAGCGTCATCGAGCCATCATCATTGGCACGCAGCTCGTCCCAATTCGACGACCCCGACACCACGAGGCCCCACCCGTCGGGAAGTCCCGGCTGCGGCGCGTTCGTCGGGCGATGCACCAGCGTCCAGCCAATCGGGCCGGCGAGCGCATTCATCGACGGGCCCTGATACGTGTACACCAGCTCGCCCGTGCCCTCCGCGATCGCGACATTGCCCGCCCCGAACACCGGCTGCGACCCCGACCGCTGCACATCCACCCGCAACGTGAACGGCCCACCGTTGTCAACGCTGGGATTCGCAGCAGAGGCGGCCTGCCAGGCGTAGGTGCGACCCTGCGCGACCACGCCGACCGGCACGTCGGCCCGCGCAGTGCGATCCGCCGCAACCGACACCGTCCGCGACCACACCACCCGCGGATTCTTCTCCGCAAGCGTCCGAATCGCGAACGCGACCTGGCCGACGTTCGCCGGAACGTTGCGCCACACGAGCGTCGGCGAGAGCGAGACCGAGACCGGATACGACCCATCGAGCTGCACATCGAGCGGCGCGGGTAGGGCGCGACCGGTGCCATTCGTGCCATCGAGCGCGGGCAGGCCCGTCGCGTCGCGATACGTCACCGTCTGCGCATGCAGCTGCGGCGGATAGCCGAGAAACCCGAGCACCAGCATTGCGAGCACGAGCGCGAGCGCGCTGACGCGAACAGCGGGGCGATGGACTCCATCTACGCGGCTGTACATCGTGCGATCTGCCTCTCTCCGTGATCGGTGCATCAAGCGGAATCGATGCACGTGCAGCGTAAACGATCAGGCAGGCAAGCTCATCGTTTGGGGTCCGGGCTCACGGTGCCGCACCTGCGACCACGCGTCTGAGGTGATCGTGCGGCCGGGGCCAGTCTGGGCCGGTCACACCGCGCGCGACCGCGGATGCGCGGCGAGGAACGTCTCGCGCAGGTGGGTGCCCGCGACGTGCGTGTAGATCGCCGTGGTGGCGATGCGCTGGTGGCCCAGCAGCTCCTGCACCGTGCGCAAGTCGCAGCCTCCCTCGACGAGATGCGTCGCGAACGCATGGCGCAGCGCGTGCGGCCCCACCCAGTCGGGCAGCTCGAGCGGCTCGGCGTGCCGCCGGACGATCAGGAAGACGCCGCGCCGGGTCAACCGCCCACCACGGTTGTTGACGAGCAACGCATCAGGGTCCTGCCGAGCGCCGAGGTGCGTGCGGCTACGCGCGAGATACCGCTCGACGGCGCGCACGGCCTGCCCACCGCACGGCACGACCCGCTCGCGACCGCCCTTGCCGAGCACGCGGACGAGGCCGAGCTCGGTCTCGAGATCGCCGGGACGCAGGCCGCAGAGCTCCGAGACGCGGAGCCCCGCGCCGTAGAGGAGCTCCAACACGGCGCGGTCGCGCAGTCCGAGCGGCGTGCTGTCGGGGTGCTCCACGAGCAGGATCGTCTGCTCGGACGACAGCGCATGCGGCGGCGCCTGCGGCGCCTTCGGCAGCGGCACGTCACGCACGCCCGCCGTGCGCGCGCCCTCGCGCGTGCGGTGGCGCAGCAGCGAGCGCGCCGCCGCCAGCCGCCG
>JBPCSK010000212.1:0-1904 GCA_051007275.1 Gaiellales bacterium
TCTGCGACGTCGCCTCCGTCAGCGACGTCGCAGAGCTGCCCGAGCCAGGTGCCAGCGGACCGCGCTTCCTGGCCGGCCTCGCGCGGCGTCTGGGCCGCAACAGCACGGTGCCACCGGCCCGCTGTCTGATCGTGCCGGACGGCTTCGTCGACGCCGAGCTCTGCAGCCAGCTGCATCTCACCGGCACGGCGGTCCTGCACGCGATCGCGGATCCGCGCCTGATCGTGCCCGCCGCGCTCAACCAGCCGCACCGCCACCGCCTCGACGCGTACGGCCTGCCGCTGCCCGAGCACACCGCGACGATCGAGAACGAGCGCCTCGTCGTGCGGGGGCCGGCGGGCATCGCCACAGGCCCGCTCGGCACGGAGACGGCGATCGGCGCGCGCATCGACGCCGACGGTTTCGTCGTACCGGCGCACCACTGACGCGAACGCGCACGCAGATTCCCGCAGCGCAGCAGCCTGCAAGCCGCGCACCTGCTGCCGGGAACACCCGCGATCGGGTCCCAGCGGCCCGGGGATGCCAGTTCGCTGGCGTACGTTTTCCGACATGCAGGTGAACTCCGCGACATCGGCAACCTTGGGCATCTCCGCCGACGACATGCTGCGTGCCCTGCGCCAACTCGCCGATGCGTGGCCTCAGGTCATCTGGATGACTGTCGCCGCGACGGGACAGCAGCTCTACGTGAACCCGGCGTGGTGCGAGGTCACGGGACAAACGCCCGCTGAGGCGTACACGGATCCGCTCTCATGGCAGCGCACCGTCCACGAGGACGACATCGAGCGGGTCGGGAAGGAGTACGGAGCCTGGGCGGCGACCGGATTCTCGGAGCCGCTCCAGCTGCAGATGCGCTACCGCTACGCCGACGGCAGCGTGCGCTGGGTCTTGTGCATCGCGTGCGCCACCGGCGCAGGGCCCGATGACACGCAGGTAATCGTGGGGATCGCCATCGACAATACCGACACCGAGGAGTTCATCCAGGAAGCGCTGAAGGCGGCCCACAGCGACTCCCTCACCGGATTGCGTAATCGACGCGGGTTCCTGCCGGATCTCGCCGAGGCGCTTCGCGACCGCCGCGGCACGTCAACCGCGCTGCTGCTCGTCGACCTCGACGGCTTCAAGGCTGTCAACGACCTTTATGGCCACGCCGAAGGCGATCGTCTGCTGCAACGCGTGTCTGATGCCATCCGTTCGACGATCCGCGCGTCCGATCTCGCCTTCCGCCTGGGCGGCGATGAGTTCGCGGTCATCCAGCGCGACACCTCGCGGCAGGACAGCGTCACCACCGCCGAGCGCATCGTCGAGGCGATTCGGCGCATCGAGCCGCGAGACCCGGCGGTCGCCTACGACGTCGCCGCCAGCTGCGGCATCGCGCTGTCCACGCCGGAGCATCCGCTCGCCGCCGATACGGCATCTGCGCAGGCCGATGCTGCGCTGTACGCCGCGAAGACCTTCGCCCGCGGTGGCTCCTACGTCTTCCCGGGCGACTCGCCGTCGGAGGCCGAGCACATGCTGAAGCAGCCAACGTGGGGGAAGCGCCTCCACGAGGCGTTCCAGCACGACGAGTTCCAGCTGCTGGCGCAGCCGGTCGTCTCGCTCGACGACGGCACCGTCACCGGCTTCGAGCTGCTCCTGCGCCTCGATGACATGACGATCGGGGCAGACGAGCTGATCCTCAACATCTACCGGCTGGGCCGCAAGCGCCAGCTCGACCGCTGGGTGGTCGAACGTGCCGCGCAGATTGCAACGGAGCACGCGACCGCGCTGAACGGCGGGACGCTCGGCATCAACGTCTCGATCGTGAGCCTCGCGGATCCATCCTTCACCGAGCACGTGCGACAGACCTTCGCCCACGTGCCCGACGGTGACCGGCGCTTCGTGTTCGAGATCACGGAACGCGATGC
>JBPCSK010000213.1:0-2066 GCA_051007275.1 Gaiellales bacterium
AGGTGAATCCTTTCAACGCGGTGTCGGAACTATGGCAGGACATTCGTCGGCGGGGAGGTAGACTGCGCTGGCGCCGGCCGTATGCGACGCCGCACTTGATGTCCAAGTCACACCACGCCACCTCGGACGGCAGCCACGTCCCACACGGGCCGCTGCCGCTGCTCGCACTCGGTGCGCTCGGGGTGATCTACGGCGACATCGGCACCAGCCCGCTCTATGCGATGCAGGTGGCCTTCAGCTCGACCTTCGGCATGGAGCCGAACGAGCAGGACATCCTCGGGATCCTGTCGATGTTCATCTGGGCGCTGATCTTCGTCGTGACGATCAAGTACGTGATCATCGTCACGCGCGCGAACAACAAGGGCGAGGGCGGTGACCTCGCGCTCCAGTCGCTCGCGCTGCGGTTCGTGAGGAACAAGACGCGGACGATGGTCGTGATCGTCGGCATCCTGGCCGTGTCGCTGTTCATGAGCGACGCCGTGCTGACGCCGAGCATCTCCGTGCTCTCGGCGGTCGAAGGTGCGGGGCTGAAGGTGCCGGAGATCAACACGCTCGCGGTCGAGATCGCGCTGGTGATCCTGACGGCGCTCTTCCTCGGACAGCGCTTCGGCACGGAGAAGGTCGGCCGGCTGTTCGGGCCGATCATGCTCCTGTGGTTCGTCACGATCGCCGCCATCGGCATCAACGGGATCCGTGACAACCCGATGGTCGTGCGCGCGATCCTGCCGATCTACGCCTTCGAGTTCATCGTCGCCCATCCGCTGCTGTCGTTCGGGGCGCTCAGCGCCGTCACGCTCGCGATCACGGGCGCCGAGGCGCTCTATGCCGACATGGGCCACTTCGGGCGCCCGCCGATCACGCTCTCGTGGCTGCTCATCGTGTTTCCGTGTCTCGTCCTCTGCTACCTCGGGCAGGGCGCGATGCTGCTCAAGCACCCGGATCGGATCGACAACCCGTTCTTCCATCTCGTCCCGAGCGGCGTGGAGATTCCGGTCGTCATCCTCGCCACCGTGGCCACCGTGATCGCGTCGCAGGCCGTCATCTCCGGCGCGTACTCGGTGACGCGCCAGGCGATGCAGCTGGGCCTCCTGCCGCGCATGCGCGTGCTTCAGACGTCGGCGAAGGTGCGCGGGCAGATCTTCATGCCCGTGATCACGCTGCTGCAGTACCTCGCGGTCGTCGCCACGGTGCTGATCTTCAAGTCCTCCGAGCACCTCGCGGCCGCATACGGCCTGGCCGTCACCGGCACGCTCGTCTGCACGACGATCCTCGCCGTCCTCGTCGCGTTCCACCTGTGGCACTGGCCGAAGTGGCGGATCGTGCTCATCTTCGGTCCCCTCGGCATCGTCGACGTCGCGTTCTTCACCGCCAACATCTCGAAGATCCCGCACGGCGCGTGGTTCTCGCTGTTGGTGGCGACGATCCTGTTCATCATCATCTCGTCCTGGTCGACCGGTCGTCAGGCCATGCTTCGCGCGCTCTCCGGCGAGGCCGTGCCGGCCGACGAGTTCACCGATAAGGTCGCGGCGGGAAAGTACAAGCGGACCGAGGGCACCGGCGTCTTCCTGGTCGCCTCGCCGACCCACGTGCCGCGCCCGCTGCTCGCCACGATCCGGAACTTCGGCCGCATCCATGCGCTGACGGTGCTGCTGACCGTGGAGACGCTCGACACGCCGTACGCCACGGATGCGAACCGGTCGGAGGCGATCGAGATCAGCCCGGGGCTGTGGCGCGTGTTCCTGCGCTTCGGGTTCGCCGAGTCGCCGAACGTTCCGCAGGCGCTCGAGGCGAGCGTGATCGGCGAGCACATCGACCCGGAGTCGACGTCCTACTTCGTCGGCCGCGACACGGTTGCCGTCACCACCCGCGGCCTCGCGGGCTTCCCGCGCCGCGTCTTCGCGCTGCTGCACCGTCACGCACAGGTGTCGACCGACTTCTTCCACGTGCCTCCGGACCACACGGTCACGATGGGCGCGCGCGTAGAGATCTGACGCGGCGGGTCCGACGCCCCGCCGGCTGCTCACTCCGTGCGAGCGGCGTCGAGGAGCGCGCGGGTGATCGTCGGC
>JBPCSK010000214.1:0-4764 GCA_051007275.1 Gaiellales bacterium
CGCCGGCGTCACCGCGTTCGCGCTCGGCAGCGATGGCTCGCTCACGCAGGCCTTCTCCACGGTTGGTCCGGCAGCGCCGACGGGCATCGCGGCGACTCCTGATGGCACGTTCGTGTACGTGTCTACCGGTGCCAACATCGAGCAGTACGCCGTCGGCTCGTCCGGCGACCTCACGGATCTCGGGCCTGTGCCGGCAGGCACGGCGCCGAACGACATCGCAGTCTCGCCTGATGGGCGATTCGCGTACGTCGTCGACACGACCGGGCAGCAGGTGATCGGCTACACGATTGAGAGCGACGGGACCCTCACGCAGTTCGACTCGGCTCCTGTCGCCACGGGCGCCGGTGCCACCTACATCACGCTGACTGCCTCCGGGCTGAATGCCTACGTCGCCAATCGCAACGGCGGCCTTGCTGGCGGGGCCTCGATCTCGCAGTACGCGATCAATCCGGCGACCGGGCAGATCACACCGCTCGCGACGCCGACCGTGGGAGCGGCCGACGACGTGGTCCAGACCGCAGTGAACCCGGCCGGCACGTACCTCTACGCCACGTCGTACAACTCCGGGCGCATCGGGACGTATTCCATCGGTGCCGACGGCTCGCTGACGTTGCTGCCGTCTGCCTACGTGACGCTGACCAAGGCCTTCGGCGTCGCCGTGTCACCCGATGGGACCAAGGTCTACGCCAGCTCGTGGGATGCCAAGGTTCTTGCGCAGTACGCCATCGGCGGATCGGGCCAGCTCGCCTCGCTGACGCCCGCGTCGCTCACGACCGCCGATTACACGAGTGACATTGCTATCAACGCGACGGGCACCAACGCCTACGTCGGCTCGTGGAACTCGTCGAACGTCACGCAGTTCGCACTTGCCGCGGGCACGGGGCTCCTGACGCCGCTGTCGCCCACAACGGTGGCGTCGGGTGCGACGAACCCGCGCACGATCGCGTACGTGCTGTCGGCGGCCGACGTCACCACGTTCACGCCCGCGACGCTCAGCACCAACGGCTCGGCTATCGCGTACACGCTCAACTTCAATCGACCCATCTCGAACCTGACGGCGAACTCGTTCACGATCACGGGTGCGGCGGCGGCGGGGTGGAGCGTCGGCTCGATCACGGGGTCCGGTGCCGGTCCGTACACCATCACGCTCAACGGCCCGTCGGGCACGAGCGCCGGCACGCTTCAGCTGACGCTCAAGACCGGTGGCGTCAACGATCAGGCGTCGCGCCCGAGTCCGGGCCAGAAGCGCGCTGCCACGGCGGTCACGATCGACCAGGTCGCACCCACCGCGACGTGGACGTCGCCGCGCACGCCGTCCAGCGCGACGACGGTGAACTTCACGTTGACGTTCAGCGAGAACGTCAATGGCCTGTCCGCCAGCGACTTCACCAACAGCGCCGCCGGTGGTTCCGCCGCCACGGGCTGCGTCTTCACGCCCTCGGCGACGTCGGGCACCTCCGTCACGGTCGCTGCCACCGGCTGCTCCGAGGGCGTGGTGACCCCGACGCTCGCGGCAGGCGCAGTGAACGACGATTTCGGCAACGCGGGACCGGCCGCCGCACGCAGCGCCACCGCCGTCACCATCGATCGCCAGCCCGCACGTGTCACCACCTTCGCGCCATCGCCCGCGCTGACGAACAGCACGACCGCGACCTACACGCTCTCGTTCTCGCAGAACGTCGCCGGCCTCGATGCATCCTACTTCACCATCGACGGTGCCTCGACGTCGACGGGCTGGACCGTCAGCTCGGTCACGCCCGTCTCGACGATCGACAGCGCGAACGGCAACGTCCTGGCCTCGGGCGGCTACAGCAGCGGACCGTACACCGTGACGCTCACCGGGACGGCCTCCTCCCCGTCGGGCACCGTCATCCTCAAGCTGAACGCCAACGCCGTCGCCAACGACGCGGCACCCATTCAGACCGGTCCGCTCACGGCCGCGACGGCAACGACGCTCACCTACGACAAGACGGCCCCCAGCGTCACGTCGTTCGCGCCGAACGCGCTGTTCATCAACGGCTCCACCGTGACGTACGCCCTCCAGCTATCGGAGGCCGTGATCGGCCTGACTGCCTCCGACCTCTCCGTCGGCGGCACGGCCACCGGTTGGGGCGTCGCCTCCGTGACCGCCGCGGGCAGCCCGGGTGCCTACACCGTGACGCTCACGACCTCCGGTACGTCCGAGGGCACGATCATCCCGACGCTCGCGGCAGCATCCGTGGCCGATCTTGCCGGCAACAGCGGACCGGCTGCGGCATCCGTGGGTACCGCGGTGACTGCCGACTACACCGCACCGATCATCGCGTCGTTCGTGCCGGCCGCGACGCCGACGAACGCCACGAGCGTCGACTACACGCTCACGTTCTCCGAGCCGGTCGTCGGCCTCACCACCAGCGACATCGCGCTCGCGGGTACCTCGACCGGCTGGACGGTGGCGAGCATTTCCGGGTCCGGCCCGTACACCGTCACGCTCTCCGGCGCGTCGACGCCGAACGGCACGCTGATCCCATCGGTCAACGCCGGCGCGATCGCCGATCAGGCTGGCACGACCGGGCCGCTGGTGGCGTTTGCCGGAGCGACGACGACGATCGACCGCACGGCGCCGACCGTCGCGTCCTTCACCCGGACCACGAGTTCGCCGAGCAACAGCGGGACCGCCACCTACAGCCTCACGTTCAGCGAGTCCATCACCGGTCTGGCCGTCGGCGACCTGACGGTCGGCGGCACGTCCGCGGGCTGGGCCGCCACGGCCGTGACCGGCACGGGCGCCGGGCCGTACGCGCTCACGCTGACCAACGGCTCACCTGCCGACGGCACCGTCACGCTGCAGCTCGGTAGTGGCACGATCGCCGATCTCGCTGGCAACGCCGGGCCGGCATCGAACGTTGACGCCGCCGCGGCGCTGACGATCGACGTGACGCCGCCGTCGTCGACGCCGGCGATCGCATCGGGGCCGTCAGGACCGATCAGCACGAGCAGCGCGAGCTTCACCTTCACGGGTGCGGGGGCGGGCGAGACGTACGTCTGCAGCGTCGATGGCGGAACCTTCGCCGCGTGCGCAAGTCCGAGGGGTCTCGCGGGTCTGACCGACGGCAGCCACACGTTCGCGGTCAAGATCAGCGACGCGGCCGGCAATACCACTGCGGCCGCGCAGAACAGCTTCGCTGTCGACACCGTGGCTCCGACCGAGACGATCTCGATCGACACGAAGCCGCGCGATCCGGACAACAATCCGACGCCGACGTTCGGGTTCTCGGGTGCGTTGACCGGATCGCAGTACTCCTGCAAGCTCGACGCGGCCGGGTGGGCAACGTGTGCCGCGTCGTACACGACTGCGACGCTCGCCGAGGGCGCGCACACGCTCAGCGTGCGGGCGGCCGATGACGCCGGCAATGTCGGCACCACGACGAGCTACGGCTGGGTGATCGATCGCAGCCCGCCGAGCAGCGTGCCGACGATCCTGACCGGACCGAACGACCCGACGAATCAGACGACCGGGACCTTCACGTTCAGCGGTGCCGTGGGCAATGAGACGTATCAGTGCCGCGTCGATGGCGGCAGCTGGACCGCATGCACCACGCCGTTCACCACGGCAACCCTCACGGACGCCCAGCACACGTTCGGTGTTCGGCTGGTCGATCCGGCCGGCAACGGCGGCACGGCGGCGACGACGACGTGGAACGTGTTCACCGCGGCGCCGAGCGGCACCGTCGCCGTCGCAACCGGGCCCAACGGTCCGTACAACGCCACCGCCGGCACCTTCACCTTCACCGGTGCCGCGGGAACGCTCGGCTACCAATGCCGCCTCACCAGCCTCGGCGTCGTCGGATCTTGGATCGCGTGTGCCACGCCGAAGACCTACGGCGGCCTCGTCGAGGGCGCCTACAGCCTCGATGTGCGCCTGCTGGACCCGGCCGGCAACGTCGGCACGCCGACCGCGCGGTCGTTCACCGTCGACCTGACGGCACCGACGGGCACGCCCACCATCGACACCGCTCCGCCGAATCCGGACAACGACGCGACGCCGGACGTCACGTTCTCGGGCGCGGCCGGCAGTGATGCGTACGAGTGTCGAATCGACAGCGGCGCCTGGGCGGCATGCGCGTCGCCGTTCACCGCGCCAACGCTCGCGGAGGGCTCGCACACGTTCACGGTCCGGTTCGTCGATGCGGCGGGCAACGGTGGCACGGCCGCGTCGCACACCTGGGTCGTCGACCTGACGGCGCCGGCCTCGGCGCCGACGCTCACGGTCACGCCCCCGAATCCCGACAATCAGGTCACGCCGTCACTCTCCTTCGTCGGTGCCGGAACCGGTGATAGCTACCAGTGCAAGGTCGACGGCGGTCTCTGGACGACGTGCACCTCGCCGCGCACCACCGCCACGTTGAGCGAGGCCTCCCATACGTTCCGCGTGCGCCTGATGGACGCGGCCGGCAACGCCGGCCCGGATGCGTCCTACACCTGGACGGTCGACACCACGGCGCCGAGTGGCACGCCGGCGTTCGCGTCGCATCCGAACGCCGTTGACAGCCGCACGACGGGCACGTTCGCCCTCATCGGGGCCGGTGCGGGCGAGACGTATCAGTGCAAGGTCGATGCCGCCACCTGGATCACCTGTCCGACGCCGTTCACCACCGGCGCTCTCGCCGATGGCTCGCACACCGTGTCGCTCCGCATTGCCGATGCGCAGGGCAACACGACTGCCTCGGCCAGCTGGACCTGGACCGTCGACACCGTCGCTCCGTCGGCCGCCCCGACCCTCGG
>JBPCSK010000215.1:0-4266 GCA_051007275.1 Gaiellales bacterium
GATCAGGCGTCCGCGCTTGGCGGTGATCGTGCCGTCGTTCTTCACGCCCGACTCGAGCTCGATGACCATCCCCTCGCGGCGATGATCCGGCGCAAGGAACTCCTCGCGGCGCGAGAAGACGAGCTTCGTCGGCCGCTGCGCCTTGCGGGCGACGGCGGCGACATGCGCCTCGAAGTGGAACCCGCACTTGCCGCCGAAGCCGCCGCCGAGGTGCGTGACGATCACGCGCACCTGGTTCTGCGCCAGCTCGAGCGTCTCGGCGACGCCGGCACGCGCCGCGAACGGCACCTGCGTGGAGGACCAGACGGTGACCTGCTCGCCGTGCCACTCGGCGACGACGGCGCTCGGCTCGATCGGCGCGGCATGCGACATGTCGGCGACGTAGCGCTCGCGCACGATGTGATCCGCGGCGGCGAAGCCGGCATCGACATCGCCGTGCACCACGGAGGAGTGGCACGCGTCGTTGCCGTCGCGGACGATGTCGTAGTTGTCGGCGTAGGACTTCCAGTCCGGATGCACGAGCGGCGCGCCGGCCTCGAGCGACGCCTCGACGTCGTTGACGACCGGCATCGGCTCGATATCGACCTCGATGAGATCGCAGGCGCGCTGCGCGACCTCGGGGGAGACCGCGGCGACGCCGGCGATCACGTCGCCCACGAAGTGGACGTACTCCTTGGCGAACAGGCGGCGATCGTGGATGTACTCGCCGAAGCGCACGTCGGGGACGTCGGCATGCGTGACGACCGCGAAGACACCTGGCAGCGCCTCGGCCTTCGACGTGTCGATCCGCGTGATGCGACCGCTCGCAATGCCCGCGTAGCGGAACTTGCAGTGCGTCAGGCCCGTCAGCTGGAGGTCGCCGGTGTAGCGGCCAGCCCCGGTGACCTTGTCCTTGCCGTCCTGGCGCTTGAACGTCCTATCCTCGATCGCGGCCATGGGGCCCCTCCCTCGCTGTCGAACCGTGAATAGGGAGAATCCTACCGGTGCCGCTCGGCGAGCGCCATGACGAGGACTAGGGCCAGCGCTGCAGCGCGGCGTCGATGCCCTCGACGATGATCGTCTCGGCGCAGCGCGCCGCCTCGCGCGCCAGCGCGTCCGGATCCTCGTCGGGCTCGAAGCCCGCCAGCACGTAGGCGGCGATGTCACGCCGATCGCCCTTGCCCGGGCGGCCGACGCCGCACCGCACGCGCACGAACTCGGGGGAGCCGACGGCATCGGCCATCGAGCGGAGGCCATTGTGACCCTTCAGCCCGCCGCCCTCACGGGCGCGCACGATGCCCGGATTGAGCTCGATGTCGTCGTAGATCACGACGATCTCGTCGATCGGCAGCCTGAGGTCGCGCGCGCACGCGCCAACCGAGCGGCCGGAGTCGTTCTTGAACGTCTCGGGCGCGAGCACCGCGACGGGGCTCTCACCGAGCTTCACCTCGGCGTAGCGCCCGTGGTACTTCGACTTCGTCGTCGCGCCGTGCTCGGCGAGCAGCGCGTCGACGGCCATCCAGCCGATGTTATGCCGCGTCCTCGCGTACTTCGAGCCGGGATTGCCGAGCCCCACGATGAGGGCGTCGACGTACCCCATCGCTACTCGGCTGCGTCGTCTGCGCCGTCGTCAGCCGACGGCTCCTCGCCGACGAGTGCCGGCTCGGCGCTCTCCTCGCCATCCTCAGCACCCGCGGAGGCGGCCATCGCGGCACGCGTGGCGACGCAGGAGCAGATGACGGCGTCGGGATCGCCGACGAACTCGTACGACGACTCGGCGACGATGTCGCGGACGTGCAGCGAGTGACCGATGCGCAGGTTGGTGATGTCGACGTTGATCTCGGTCGGCACCTGGCCCGGGAGTGCGGCAACCATGACCTCGTGCAGCGAGTGCTCGATCATGCCGCCGTCCAGCTTGACGCCATCGGACTCGCCGACGAGGTGCACCGGCACCGGGGCCGTGAACTTCTCGGTCATCGAGATCGCCATCAGGTCGACGTGCGTCACGCGATCGCGGACGCGATCGATCTCCATCGCCTTGAGCACGGCGTTGACCGGCTCCTTCTCGCCCTCGATCTGCAGCGACAGGATCGCGTTGCGACCGGCCTCGCCGGAGAACGCGGTGCGCAGCGTGACGCGCTCAACCTGGATCGAGAGGGGCTCACGACCCTGCCCGTACAGCACACCGGGGATCACGTCCTGCTTGCGCAGGCGCTGGTTGGCGCGGGTCGATGCGGCCTCGCGCTTGGTGATGGCAATGGTGGTGTCGGACATGTCAGCTTCAGCTCCAGACGAATGCGAGGTGCAGCATAGGCAAGGCGCGGAGGCGGCGCGTCAGATGACGCCGCGCCTCCGCGCCTTGAGCCGTGCGCTACTTGTTGATGGACGCGAGGAGCTGCTGCACCATCGCCGAGCGCTGCCCCTTCGTGGCCACGCTCTTGGTGCTGCCGAGCAGCTGCACCCCGACGTTCAGCGTGATCAAGTTGTGCAGCGCGTTGAACTCCAGCACGCCGCTCGTGGCGTCGGCGTACGCGCCGGTGCCGCCGGTGATCACCGCTGCGCCCGAGAACGTGATGGTCACGGTCTTCGACGTGTACGAGGTGAGGGCCTGCGCCGTGATCGTGCCCGTCGCCGTCGTGATCGTGATGGCAACGGTCGCCGTGCTCGACTTCGGATGCAGCGTGTAGATGAACTCGGCGGTGCCAGCGCCATACGGCGTACCCGTGACGGTGCCCTTGTCGATCAGCACGGTGGGGCCGTCGGTGCTGTCGAGATGCATCTTGCCGACGATCGCCACGACGGAGCCGCTCGGAGCGACCTTGCTCGGCTTGGTGGCGTTGCCCGGTGCTGGCGACGCGCTGGCAATCGGCACCGCGATGAGCGCGCCGAGGAAGCAGCACGCGAGGAGAACCCGGAGACGGGAGATGGTGGTCATCAGGGGCTCCTAGGTGAGCGGCTGGAGGCGGGTGGACTTGGCGACCTGGAGCTTCTTCAGCATCCGCGCGTACTGGCGGTTCTGCTCCGGGGTGCGCTTGTACGAGCGATGCGCGATGTTGACCGTCTCGAGCGGATCGTTGAGCAGGTCGTACATCTCGAACTCGCTCGGCACCTTGCCGGCGGCGTCGTAGTACTCCGCGAGCTTCCAGCGCTGACCGCGGATCGACACGATGTGCTGCGGCGGCGGCACGTACGGCGGGTTGGCCTGGCCGGCCTGCCAGTCGTCGTACGTGAAGACGATCTCGTCCTGGACCGGCTTGGCGTTCGGGTTGAGGACGATCGACGAGTAGTCGACGCCCTGCCACGGCGCGCGCGCCGAGCTCGGCGCGTTGAAGAGGCTGGCGATCGTCGGCAGGAAGTCGACGTGCGACACCATCGCATCGGTCGAGTAGGCCTTCTTGTACAGCGTCGGATTCGACCAGATCAGCGGGATGCGGATCGTCTCCTCGTAGAAGTTGAAGTTCTTCTGACGCATGCCGCCGTGGGTGAGGCCCATCTCGCCGTGATCCGACGTGCGGATGATCACGGTGTTCTCGTAGAGCCCCTGCTCCTTCAGCGCGGCCATGACGTTGACGAGGTACTCGTCGGCCCACTTCATGAGGTTGCCGTAGAAGTTCAGGTAGTTGCGCTTCTTGGAGAACGTGTTGAGCGGCCCCATCAGCGCGCCGAGCTTGAGGAACACCTGCTGCGCGCGCGGCTTCGTGGACAGATCCTCGCCGTTCGTCGCAGGCACGCCGATGTCGCCCTCGAGCCAGACGTCGCTGTAGCCGGCCTTCTCGTAGTTCTTCGGATAGGCGAGCACGTCGTGCGGGTTGACGAGCGAGCAGATCAGGAAGAACGGCGCCTGCTTGGCGGCCTCCGAGTTGATGTACTGGAGGATGCCCTCGTTGCCGTCCTGGTAGTTCGTGGTCTGGGCACCCATGTAGCGCGCGTCGTTCTGCGCGGAGCCGCCGCCCATCTCGGGGATGCTCTGGTTCGCGCCGGCATCATCCGGATTCCAGCGCTGGAACCCGTAAGCGCCGAGGTCCGCAGGCGTCCAGGTCGAGCCGGCGGGCTTGCTGCAGTGCCACTTGCCCTTGTAGATGACGTTGTACCCCGCGGCGGACATGACCGTCGCGATGTTGGCAAGGCTCGTGGAGAGCGGCACCTGGTCGGGGTACTGCTCGACCGGCATGTTCTCCTCGAGCGTGTACTTGACGCCGTGCTGCGCCAGGAAGAAGCCCGTCATCAGCGTCGAGCGAGCCGGCGAGCACATCCACGCGTTGGTGACGGCGTTGTTGAATGAGAGGC
>JBPCSK010000216.1:0-3919 GCA_051007275.1 Gaiellales bacterium
TACGTCATGCGTACGCACTGCTCACGCCCGCCAAGGCCCCGCACGCACGCACGAAGCCGTCTCACAGGCTCAGAGGCAGAACATCTAGCCCGTCGCGAAGACGGCAGCGTCCGGCAGCGACGCACGAACCGCCGCGTCCCCCTCGATTCCGAGCGTGTCGAACGCGCGCAGCAGCGCGCCGACGGCCGGCTCGACCGCAGCCTCGACCGGCACCCCCTGCGGCACCTCGGCCTGCACGGCCTCCCGCAGGAGCGAGCTCGGGTGGCGGAAGACCCCGCCGACCAGCACGAGCGGGAATGCGCCGGCGAACCCGAGCTCGCGCACGCAGACGGCCGCCTGCTCCCCCAGCGTCTTGCCCTCGCGCCGCACGATCGCCATGGCGATCGGGTCGCCCTCGGCAGCCACGTCGAGCACATCGGGGCAGAACCAGCGACTGTCGGTCGAGGCGCCCCGGTCCCGGCACGTGAGCGCGTGCAGGAGCGCGTCCGGATCGCTCGCGCCGTAGCGCGTCAGCGCGCGCTCGGTGAGTGCCGTGGGCAGTCCGATGCCGAGGTGCGCCCGCTGGACGGCGCTGAGACCGAGGCGTCCGATCTCGCGCGCCCCCGACGGCTCGGGCCAGAAGCCACGGTGGTAGATCGTGCCGTCGGGTCCCATGCCGGCGGCCGTGCCGCCGGTCCCGCACGAGACGACGATGCCGACGCCATCGGGCGTGCCGCAGCGAATCGCGTTGACGGCGTCGTTGAGGATCGTCACCCCGGCGCGGAGCTGCGCTCGCATCGCCTCGTCGAGGAGGGCAAAGTCCTCGGGCCAGTCGGCGCCGGCCAGCCCGAAGGACGCCTGGGCGACGTCGTCGGTCTGGCAACCGGCCATGGCGCAGGCATCCGCGACCGCCGCGCGCAGCTCGTCGAGCGCCGCCGGGTTGTCGTGCACGTCACTCGATCCACCGCGTCCCCAGCCGACGATGGTGCCGTCGTCGGTGGCCACCAGCGCGATCGTCTTGGTGTTGCCGCCGTCGCAGCCGAGGACGAACCTGCCGCTCATCGCACCGACGGCGGAATCAGGCGCTCGGGCAGGTGCTCGCGATGCGCCGCAGCGAGCTCGGTGTAGATGACCTCGGCCTTGTCGATCGTGCGCACCAGCGGGTTCGACGCGAGCGCGCGGATGCCGGCTTTCCAGTCACCCTCCCAGGCGACCTGGCCGGCGGAGGTCTGGTACTCGCCCAGCGCCATCACCAGTCCACGCACATCGCGGGCCAGCGGCGGGGCCGGCAGCGGCTCGATCCAGTTCGCGTTGCAGCGACCGTAGATCTCGACGACGAGATCCTCGGGGAAGCCGGGCAGCACGCCGCCCACGTTCGGCACGTTGACCGGGTGGACCTCGTCCTTGTCGTTGAAGACCGCGTCCATCACGTCGATCGCGAGCTCGAGCTCGTGGATGCCGCCGCGCGACCGGGCCGGATCGAGCTGCGGATCGTCGGTCTGCGCCTGCTCCTCGTAGTGCTCCCAGTAGCCGGGAGCCCACGACAGGATGTCCTCGGCCCGCGACGTCGGCTTCGCACGGAGCTCAGCGACGACCTCGTCCTCGCAGTAGTAGTACTGGAAGTAGTGCGACGGGATCGCGTTGAACGTCGTCGCGATGCGCAGGCGCCGCAGGAGATCGGGCTCCTGCGACGGATCGTCCTTGCGCCGCTCCCACTCCTCGCGCAGGATCGGCATCGCATCCGCACCCTGATACGTCTGCTCGAACGCCCACGAGGCGTGATTGAGGCCGACCATCTTGGCGTCGACGTCGTCGTAGACGTAGCCGAGGTCGCGCATGAGCTCGCGCGGATAGACGATCGGACCCTCGCACAGCGCGACCAGCGGGATGTCGCAGTGCGTGGTCCAGGCCTGCGCCACGAGGTTGACGGGGTTCGTGTAGTTGAAGACCTTCGCCTTCGGCGCAACCGCCGCGAGATCCTCGGCGACGCCCATCATCACGTTGACGGCGCGCAGGCACATGAAGAACCCACCCGGTCCCTGCGTCTCCTGGCCGATCACCCCGTGCTTGAGGGGGATCTTCTCGTCGAGCACGCGCGCCTGGAAGCCGCCGGGGCGGAAGCTGGACAGCACGGCATCCACGTCCGTCAGCCCGGCCCGGCGATCGGTCGTGGTGGTCACCGTCATGTCGAGGCCGCGCGCCGCGATCATCTTGTCCGCGAGCGTCTTGACGAGATCGAGCCGCGACCCCGGCAGGTCGATCAGCACGATCTCCGAGCCCTCGAAGTCGGCCCCTTGATGGATGAACGACGCCATGGTGCCGACGGCGCGCGTGGAGCCGCCGCCGAGATACGCCATCTTGATCCGAGCCATGTCTACTCCTTGACCGCGCCCGCGGTGACTCCGCGGATGAAGTGCCGCTGCAGCGCGATGTACACGACGACCACCGGCAGCGCCACGATAACGGCCGCGGCGGCGACCGCCGTCGGATCGCCGGCGCGCGTCGCCGTGGCGAAGAAGCTGAGTCCCAGCGGCGCCGTCGTCTTGGACGAATCCTGGATCATCACGAGCGCGAGCAGGAACTCGTTCCACGTGTACATGAAGATCAGGGCGCTGAGCGTGAGCAGCGCGGGCTTGGCCTGCGGCAGGAGCACGCGCACCAGGATCGTGAAGCTTCCCGCTCCGTCGACGCGCGCGGCCTCGATCAGGCTCTTGGGCGTGGATCGGAAGAACGCCCGCATCCAGAACGTGCCGAAGGGGATCGACAATCCGATCTGCGGCAGGATCAGCGCCCAGTAGGTGTTCGTCAGGTTGAACTGCTGGAAGTCGTAGTAGAGCGGGATGACCGTCGCCTCGTAGGGGAAGATCAGCCCCAGCAGGATCAGGCCGAAGAACAGCGAGTCGCCGGGGAAGCGCATCGTGCCGAAGGCGTAGCCGGTGCCGATCGACAGCACGACCGACACCACCGTGACGACGAGCGCGACGACGAAGCTCGACCAGAGCCCGGTTGAGAAGTTGCCCTCGGTCCACGCCTTCTCGAAGGTCTGCAGCGAGAAGGTGGTCGGCAGCGCGAAGCCGGTCACGTTGTCCGACTTGGTGTGGAAGGCGAGACCGACGATGCCGAGCACCGGGTAGATCGCGAGCACCGAGAAGAGCCCGAGCACGATGTAGGCGATCCACTGGTCGCGACGCGTGGTCATCAGTGCTCGCCTCGATCGCCGATGCGCGTGATCAGCAGCGCGACGAGGAAGATGATGGCGGTCAGCACGACGGCGACGGCGCAGGCCATGCCGACGCGGCTGTAGCTGAAGGCGTTGAGGACGATCAGCACGCTCGGCACGCGGGTCTCGCCGCCGGGACCGCCGCCCGTGGTGTTGTAGATCAGGTCGAAGGAGCGCAGCGCGGTGATCGTCGTGAGCGTGATCACCACGGCGAGCTCGTTGCGCAGCTGCGGAATCGTGACGACGCGCATCTCCTGCCAGACGCTCGCGCCGTCGACCCGCGCCGCGTCGTAGAGCGACTGCGGGATCCGCTGCATGCCGGCGAGGAACAGCACGAAAGCGAGCCCGAACGTGATCCACGAGCCGACGAAGCCGAGCGCCGGCAGCGCGGTGCCGAAGTCGCCGAGCCACTGATGATCAAGGCCGAACGGGCGCAGGACGGCGTTGAGCGGTCCCTGCGGTGCGTAGATCCAGACGAAGGCCTGAGCGACCACGACGACCGCGACGGTCTGCGGAAGGAAGATCATCGTGCGTAACGCCGTCAGGCCACGCGGCTTGGCGCGCTGCAGGACGAGGATCAGGAGCAGCGCGATGAGGACCGCGATGCCCGAGTAGTAGAGGATCAGCTCGATCGAATGGACGAACGAGCCGCGGATCTCCTCATCGCCGAGGAGCTCGCGGTAGTTCGCCAGACCGACCCAGTGCCCGAGGGTGATGCCG
>JBPCSK010000217.1:0-5480 GCA_051007275.1 Gaiellales bacterium
AACGAGGACGGGAAGTTCCAGCGCGTGATCATCTGGAGGGCCGGAACCAGCCCGCTCGTCTTGCGCACGCCCCGGTCCGGCGGGCGTGCCGCGGCACGCCCGCCGAACCGAACCTGCGACCGGTGCCCCACCGGCCGCACCCTTGAGGAGGGGACATGACCAATTCGTTCATGGGACGCATCCCGGTGCCGCTGCTGCTCGGCATCACCATGTTCTTCTGGGGCGCCGCGTTCAATGCGACCGACATCGCGTTCGACTACGCACCCGCCGGCGTCATCACCTTCCTGCGCGCCGGCATCGCCACGGTGCTGCTGCTTGCGCTCATGCCGCTCCTAGGCGGCAAGTTCCCCCGCTCCAAGACGATCTGGCTGTTCGCGCTCGTCGTCGGCGCCGGCTCGACCACCCTCTCGCTCGCCGGCCTCGGGCTCGGCACGCAGTACGCCGGGCCGGCCATCGCCTCGGTGCTGCTCAACTCCGCACCGTTCTTCGCCGTCCTCTTCGCGCGGATCACGCTGAACGAGCGCATCAAGCTCCTGCGCGGCATCGGCCTCGTCATTGGATTCGTGGGCGTGGTCATCATCGTGCTGTCCAACCCGACCGAGACGGGCTCCGGCGGGGAGTTCATCTTCGGTGTCGTGGCCGTGATGATCGGAGCGGTCGGATACGCCGTATCGAGCGTCGTGGTCCGGTACATGAACGTCAAGGACATCGAGACGGACCTCTGGGGCTTCACGTTCGCCCAGTTCCTCTGCGGCACGGTCCTGCTGATCCCGTTTGCGCTGCTGTCAGGCGACCCCGGATCCACCCAGTGGGACGCACCGGGATTCTGGGCGACGATGGCATTCCTCGGCCTCGGACCGCAGCTGATCGCGTACGCCTGCTTCTTCGTTGCGCTGGCGCGCTGGCCCTCCGGGCGCGTGATGGCATGGTCGTTCCTGCCGCCCGTCGTCGCCGGCGTGATCGAGATCCTGCGCGGCAACATCCCCGGCGCCGTCGCGCTGATCGGCATGGCCGTCACGATCGTCGGCGTCGCCATCGTCAACCATCCCCGCGCCGAAGACACGCCGGTGCCGAGCGGCGACATCGACGAGCACGTCGCATGATCGCCACCCTCGTCATTCCATCCACGTCCACGTCGCGCGCGTGAACAACGCCTCGCTGTTCGACCGCGTGCCGGTCCCCGTCCTGCTCGCCGTGACCGTGTTCTTCTGGGGCGCCGCGTTCAACGTGACCGACATCGCGCTGGACTACACCAGCGTCGGCATCACCGCGATCTCGCGGCCGATCATCGCTGCGGTGATCCTGCTGCCCCTGCTCCCGTTGATCGGAGGGCGACTGCCGCGTTCGCCGCGCGTCTGGGCCTACGCAGCGATCGTCGGCCTCGGCGCGACGACCCTCGCGCTGACGGGACTCGGCATCGGCGCGGAGACCGCCGGGCCTGCGGTGACAGCCGTGCTGATCAACTGCGCACCGTTCTTCGCAGTGCTGATGGCCCGCGTGGCGCTGCAGGAGAAGGTCAAGTTCATCCGCGGACTCGGGCTCGCCGTCGGCTTCGTCGGCGTCGTCGTGATCGTCCTCTCCGACCCGGGCACCGTCGGCTCGGGCACGGAGTTCATCTTCGGCATCTCCGCCGTTCTGGTCGGCGCGCTGGGGCACGCCACGGCCAGCGTGCTGGTCCGCTGGATGAGCGTGAAGGATGTGGAGACCGAGCTGTGGGGATTCACGACCGCGCAATTCATCTGCGGCGCCGTGCTCACGATTCCCGCGGTCTTCCTCGTCGGCGATCCCGGGGCGACCGACTGGTCGGCGCCGACGCTGTGGGCCTGCCTGGCCTTCCTCGGCATCGGCTCGCAGCTGATCGCCTTCGCCTTCTTCTTCATCGCGCTGTCCCGCTGGACGTCGGGACGCGTGATGGCGTGGAGCTTCCTGCCGCCCGTCGTCGCCGCGGTGATCGAGATCGCCCGCGGCAACGTCCCCGGCACCCTGACCCTGATCGGCATGGCCATCGCCGTGATCGGCGTGGCCATCGTCAACCACCCCCGCGCGGAGGACAGTCCCGTCCCGAGCGGCGATATCGAGGAGCACATCACGTGAGCGACCTGCCCGATGCCCCCCTGCACGACTGGAGCTGCTTCGAGATCGCAGCCGCCGTCCGCGACGGCGACGTCTCGGCCGTGGAGGTCACGCAGCACCATCTCGACCGCATCGAGGAGCGCTCGGACCTGAACGCCTTCATCACCGTTGCCGCCGAGCAGGCGCTCGCCGACGCGCGCAACCTGCCGGAGCATCGGCGCACCGGCGCGCTGGCCGGGGTGCCGTTCGCCCCGAAGGACCTGTTCGACACCGCGGGCATCCGAACCACGGCGGGATCCGCCCACCTGCGTGACCACGTGCCGACGTCGACCGCCTCGAGCGTGCAGCGCCTCGTCGACGCCGGAGCGATCATCGTCGGCAAGACGAACCTGAGCGAGTTCGCCTGGGGCGTCACGACGCAGAACGTCCACTACGGCTTCGCGCAGAACCCGCGGCACCCGGGCAAGATCGCCGGCGGGTCGTCGGGCGGATCGGCCGCTGGCCTCGCCTCCGGCCTCTTTGCGATCACGCTCGGCACCGACACGGGCGGCTCGATCCGCATCCCGTCGGCCGCCTGCGGCGTGTCGGGCTACAAGGGCTCGTGGGGTCTGATCCCCTCGGACGGCTGCTTTCCGCTGATCGAGTCGATGGATCATCCCGGGCCGATGGCACGCACGATGGAGGAGTGCGCGCTGGCGCTCGAGGTCCTGGGCGTGATGGAGCGCCCCACCCCGACCCTCGCCGGACTGCGCGTCGGCGTCCTCCACCCGACGCCGGCCGCCGACAAGATGGCCGCGCTCGGCGCGCACGTCGAGGACGCGGTGCTGCCCGACTACTCCGCGCTGTTCCCCGTGTTTGCCGGTGAGGCCGCCGATACGCACCGCGAGTTCATCGCGGAGCGCTGGGACGAGTACTCGCCCGACCTGCAGGCGAAGCTGACGCTCGGCCGCACCATCACCCCGGGGGCGTATCTGCAGGGGCAGCGCGATCTCGAGGAGTACGAGCGCACCTGCGAGCTCGAGCTCTCGCACGACATCCTGATCAACCCGACGATCCCGTGCGAGCTGGCCCCCGTCGACGTGCCGGAGACGTTCGAGCTGCGACTGAAGATGACGCCGTACACGCGCGCCTTCAACCACCTCGGCTGGCCGTCCTGCACGACCCGCGATGGGCTGATGATCTCGGGCCGAGACGACACGACCGTCCTCGCCGCCGCCCTGGCGTGGGAGGAGACGATGGAAGGCCGCGCCGTCACGGCCTGACCGCCATCAGGTTCGGAATGGGGTCAGACCCCATTCCGAACTTGCACCACGAAACGACGAACGGAGCACGCAATGAGCACACTGATCGATCTCAGCGTCGGCATCGAGAACGGCATGCCCGCACATGCCCTCTTCCCGTCGCCGATCATCCTCCCGTACGTCAACCACGAGCAGGCGAAGGCCGCCGGGCTCGGCGAGGAGGGCGATCCCTTCACGTACGCGGTCAACTACATCTCGATGCTCGAGCACGTCGGCACCCACGTCGACGCGCCGATCCACTTCGGGCCGAACGGTGACACGATCGACAACTGCCCGCTCGAGTGGTTCCGCGGCACCGCCGTCTGCCTCGATCTCACGCACATCCCCGACCTCGGTGACATCGACGTGGCCGACCTCGAGGCGGCGGCAGACAAGGCCGGCGTCGAGATCAACGGCCAGATCGTGCTGATGAACACCGGGCTGCACAACCGCCACTGGCCGGAGAAGTCGGCGTGCACGTCGAACCCGGGCCTGACGGCAGCCGCCACGCACTGGCTGGCCGACCACGGCTCGATGGTGCACGGCGTCGAAGGCCCGTCGACCGACAAGGCCGGCACCAAGGGCTTCCCGTCGCACCGCGTCTGCCGCGATCGCGGCATGGTGCACTACGAGTGGCTGTGCAACCTGGAGCAACTCGTCGGAAAGGGCGAGTTCCAGTTCTACGGCTTCCCGCTCAAGTGGGTCGGCGGCACCGGCTCGCCGTGCCGCGCGATCGCCGAGGTGGCGTGATGGCCGAGCACTTCATGGAGCGGATGACCTGGCAGGAGGTCGACGCGCGCATCAAGGCGGGCGTCGACGCCGTGATCCTGCCGATCGGCACGACCGAGCAGCACGGCCCGCACATGCCGCTCGACACCGACTGCGTCATCGCCCGCAGCCTGGCCGAGCGCGTGGCCGCGCAGGCCGAGGCCGACGGACTCAGCGTGCTCGTCGCCCCCACGCTCAACGTGACGCTGTCCTGGTACCACATGCAGTTCCCCGGCTCGATGCGCCTCTCCACGCCGACCTTCCTCGAGGTCTTCAAGGAGGTCGTGGAGTCGCTGCACCACCACGGCATCCGCAACGTGATCGCGCTCAACGGCCATGGCGGCAACGTCGCGGCCCTCACGGTCGCCGTCAACTACTACCTCGAGCAGACCGGCCGTCGCGTGTTCCTGGCGCAGTGGTGGGAGCTCGCGGGCGACGTCGTCGGCACGGTCGAGGGCCCCGGCATCCACGCCGAGGAGGCCGAGACGTCGATCGCGCTCGCCGTCGGCCAGCGCGTGCTGATGGACGAGGCGACGATCGAGGCCTGGGATCGCGGCGACGCGGTCAAGGAGGCCGGCCACACGTGGTCGTCGCTCGGCAAGTACAGCCTCGTGGCGAAGGGTCCGGGCGTGACGGTGCCGATGGACATGCTGCGCGACATCACCGAGTCCGGTGTGGTCGGCGACGCGCGTCGCGCCACGCCCGAGCTGGGCCAGCGCATCATCGATGCCTTCGTCCCGCGCCTGGTGACGGTCGTGCGCGACATGTCGGAGACGGCCCCGCCGGCCTGAGCGACGAGATCGTCCGATGCCGCACGCCCATCCGTTGCTAGGTTCGCGTCGTAGGAGAAAGGCCGTCTGATGCGCATACTCGTCATCAATCCCAACACCACGCAGGCCATGACCGACGAGATCGGCCATGCGGCACGCTCGGTCGCCGCGTCGACGACCGAGATCGACTGCACCAGTCCGGCGGGTGGTCCGCGCTCGATCGAGGGCTTCGCCGACGAGGCGATCGCCGCTTACCACACGCTCGAGACGGTGGCGCGCACGCAAGGCGAGTACGACGGCTACGTGATCGCGTGCTTCGGCGACCCCGGCCTGTACGCCTGCCGCGAGGTGAGCGACGTCCCGGTCGTCGGCATCGCCGAGGCCGCGATGCACACGGCCTGCCTGATCGCCCACCGCTGGTCGATCGTGACGGTGATCCCGCGAGTCGAGCCCTTCTTCGCGGAGGCGGTGCATAGCGCCTGCCTGTCGGAGAAGTGCGCGTCGATCCGCTGCACGCCGCTGAGAGTCCTCGAGATCGAGCAGGACATCGAGCTCACCAAGCGCCTGATCGTCGAGTACGCGCGCTGGG
>JBPCSK010000218.1:0-1738 GCA_051007275.1 Gaiellales bacterium
CGATCGGCCTGCGGACGTCCCGGGGCGGGCTCGGTTCCCCCGAGGATGAGGAGTACTCGGGTGCGGCGCGCTCGTCAGACGTCGGCGATCTCGAGCCCCCGCGGGATCTTCTTCTCCGCGTCGTAGAACGGCAGGTCGATCAGCTCGCAGTCATGCAGCTGCAGGTCGAAGCCGACCACCTTGCTGCTGCGTGGCTCGAGCAGGTCCGCGCTGTGCAGCTTCACGTACGCGACGCCGCACTCGAGGTACGGGCTCCACGACGACGCGGTGATGACGCCGATCTCCTGGCCGTCGCGCTCGACGTGGCCGCCGATCAGCGGCTCGCCGGTCGGGCACGTCACGCCGTAGACGCGCGTTCGGCGGTCCGCCTTAAGTAGAGCCTCCTTGCCGAAGTAGTCGTCCTCGCGCTCGAGGTCGACGAACATCTCCAGCCCTGCCTCGAACGGCGTCATCGTGTCGTCCATGTCGGAGATGTTGTTGAGGATCGCCGCCTCGATGCGACGCGTGTCCATCGGGTCGAGACCGATGTCGACGAGGCCGTGCGCCTTGCCGATCTCGGTCGTGCGGTCATAGATCGCATCCGTGTCGGTGCCGTCGATCGTGTAGATCTCGAAGCCCATCTCGCCCGTCCAGCCCGTGCGGGTGATCAGACACGGGACGCCCGCGATCGTGATCTCGCGCATGTCGAAGTACCTGAACTCCTCGGGCATGCCCTGATCGGAAAGGTTGGCGAGCACGTCGAAGGCCTTCGGCCCCTGGATCTGCTGCACCCAGGACTTGGCATCGAAGATCTCGACGTCCATGCCGGAGGTGACCGCCACGCCACGCGTCCAGCCCATGAACTCACCGTCGGCCTGGACGTACCAGAAGCGATCCTCGCCGAGCCGGATGAGAATGCCGTCGACCATGATGCCGCCGTCGGGCCAGCAGGCGAGGCCGTAGGCGCAGCGACCGACCTTGAGGGCCGACACCTTGCGCGTGAACACCCGATCGAGCAGCTTGCCGGCGTCGGGACCTCGCAGCTCCGTCACGAACTCGCCCGTATTGAGGCGCGTGACGGTGCGGCGGAGCGCCCAATAGCCCTCCTCACGGCTCGAGGTCTTGAGCGAGATCGGCATCATGCGGCCGTTGTAGATGACGAACGTCGCGCCGTTTTCGACGTCATACGAGTAAAACGGCGAGCGGGCATGGCCGTAGTTCCAGCCGGGCTCGGGCAGCGAGCAGACGACGTCGCGCAGGGCGTGGTAGCGCTTGGACATGGAGACTCCTCTTCCTCGGTGCGGTTGCATCACCGCCTGTTGTCCACCACAATGAACGGTGTTCACGCTAGTGAACATTGGGTGCCGCGTCAACCGTTCGCTCTCGCCCGCTCGCTACAGTCACCTGCCGATGCCGCACCACACCGCCTATGACCTCGGTCGCGAAGTCCGCGACCGACGCACCGCGCTCGGCCTGAGCGTTCGCGCACTCGCACAGGCCGCAGGCGTCTCCGCCGGGTACGTGACGGCAATCGAGACCGGACGCAGCGCCAGCACCGGCCGCGCACCCGAGGTGTCGCTGCGCGTCCTCGATGGCATCGCGTCCGCCCTCGGCTGCTCGATCGACGAGCTGACCGGGTCCCGCACGCCCGCGACGGCGCCGCACGCGCTGCTCTACTGCGTCGACGCGACTGGCCCGCTGCTGCCCACCGTCGACCGCGCCTTCGGATCCGAGTTGGACCACTGGATCAACATCGCCG
>JBPCSK010000219.1:0-3309 GCA_051007275.1 Gaiellales bacterium
CGAGGACAAGATCGCGGCCGCTCGCCGGTACTACAACACGACCGTGCGCTCCTACAACACGAAGCAGCAGACCATCCCGACCTCGTTGATCGCCGGCATGCTGGGGCACCGTGAGGCAGAGTTCTACCGCCTCGATGATGACGCCGAGCGGGATCCGATCAAGGTGGATCTGTCCGCATGACCCTGCAGCAGCAGATCCGGTCCGCGCGTCTGCGGACCCTCGTGGTGCTCGTCCTGTTCTTCGTGCTGATGGCGCTCATCGTCGCCGTGATCCGCGTCGCCTTCGGCTCCAGCTGGGGTCTCGTGATGCTGATGGTCGCGATCGGCTACGGCATCTTCGGCTACGTCGCGGCCGGCTCGATCGTCGCGGCGACAGCGGGGGCCCACAAGATCGAGAAGGCCGACGCCCCCGAGCTGTTCAACAGCGTCGAGAACGCGGCGATCGCCGCAGGCCTCACCAAGACCCCCGATATCTACATCATCGATGACCCGGCGCCGAACGCCTTCGCCGCGGGACGCACCCCCGACAAGGCCTACGTCGCGGCGACCACGGGCATCCTGCAGCTGCTCGACAAGCGCGAGCTCGAAGGCGTGATGGCCCACGAGATGGCGCACGTCCGCAATCGCGATGTGCGCCTGATGACGCTCGCTGCGGTGATGGTGGGCGTCTTCACGATGGTCGCCGACATGCTGATGTGGTCGATGTTCTTCGGCGGCGGACGCAACAGCAACGACAACAACAATCCGCTGGGTGCGATCGTCGCAATCGCCGCGATCATCCTCGCTCCGATCGGCGCGGCGCTGCTGCAGATGTCGCTGTCGCGCCGCCGCGAGTACCTGGCCGATGCCACCGCCGCGGAGCTGACGGGCGACCCCGAGGGACTTGCTCGCGCGCTGTGGAAGCTCGGCAGCGATCAGCGGCCGCTGCGCAAGGTGAACCGCGCCACGGCGCACATGTGGATCGAGTCGCCCCTGCGCGACAACCACGGGCTTCGCTCCGGCCTGTCGGGGCTGTTCGACACGCACCCGCCACTGCAGGAGCGCATCTCGCGACTGGAGGAGATGGGTGGCTTCACGTTGCCGCCGGTCCCCAAGGGCGCGGCGGAGACCGACCACTAACCCCCACGCAACCGCCGCGCCCTTGGGGACCGGCGGCAACCCGAAGCACACAGGGATCCGGGTCCGAATCGTCCGGTGACCTCTCCACGCAGCGGCCCTGCGAGTGACGATTCGGACCCGGATCCAGCACAACGGACTCCACGCCCCGGAACCCGTCAATTTGGACCCGGGTCCAAACTCCTTCGCGTCGTCAGCCGCGCTCGAGCAGCACCACGGCCTGCGCCGCGATGCCTTCGCCGCGCCCCGTGAAGCCGAGGCCGTCCGTGCCCGTCGCACGAATCGACACCCGATCAGGCGTCGACTGCAGCGCACCCGCGCAGTTGGCGCGCATCTGATCCACGTGCGGAGCGATGCGCGGCTGCATCGTGACCACCATGCAGTCGGCGTTGACGAGGCTCCACCCGTCCTCGGCGATGCGCGCGCAGGCACGCCGCAGCAGGTCGAGCGACGCCGCGTCCTTCCACTCGTCATTCGATGGGAACATGCGGCCGATGTCGCCGATCCCCGTGGCGCCGAGCAGCGCGTCGGTCAGCACGTGGCAGACGACGTCGGCGTCGGAGTGTCCCTCGAGGCCCAGCTCGAACGGGACCGTGACGCCCCCGAGCACGAGCGGGCGGTCTTCCACGAGACGGTGGGCATCGACCGCCGTGCCGACGCGGAGCTCAGCCAATGGGCACCGCCCGGCGATCGCGCCCCTTGATCTCCATCACCTCGGTGTAGCCCGCGGACAGCGCGGCCTGGACGGCCTGGTCAAAGGCGAAGCCGACGTGCTCCGGCTCGTGGGCATCCGACGACAGGACGACGGGAACGCCGCGGGCGCAGAAGCGCTCGAGCAACGCTGGGCCGGGATAGATCTCCTTCGCCGCTTTGCGAATGCCCGCCGTGGAGATCTCGACGCAGCACCCCGCCTGCTCCAGCGCATCGGCAATGCGCTCGAACGCCCAGTCCAGCGTCTCCGCCGACGGTAACGGGCCAAACGACTTCGGCAGGTCGGCATGCGTCATCACGTCGAACTGGCCACTCAGCGCGGCTCGCGTGTAGCGATCGACGTAGCCGCGCCAGAGCGCTTCGGCGTCGATCTCGTTGAACGCCGAGTAGAGGTCGTAGTCGACCGCACCCTCATCGACCCAGTGGATGCTGCCGAGAATCACGTCCCACGGGCGCCCCTTGAGCGCGTCGACGAGCACCTCCTGACCGCTGGGCAGCCAGTCGCACTCGATGCCGATCAGCAGCGGAAACCCCGCGGCCTTGGCCTCGCTCAGGGCATCCCAGTACGCGTCGATGTCCCATTGCGTCTGCGTGTCCCAGTACGGGTGCGACCAGGCCGGCTTGGCGATACGGAAGCGGTAGATGTGCTCGGTGATCGCGACCTGCTCGAGGCCCCGATCCATCGCGGCGGCGACGTGCGGCACGATCGTCTCGATCGACAGCGCCTCCTCGTCGAGCGGGTCGTCGTCGGGGCGCAGGTGGGTGTGATGATCAGTCAGCAAGACGCAGCTCCCCCGCACGCTGGAGATCGGCACGCGTCGTGATCTTCAGCGCGCGCGGATCGCCGGCCACCGTAGTGATCGTGCCGCCAGCGCGCTCCACCAGGCTCGCACAATCCGTGCCCGACCCGCGATCCGACGCCGTCACTGCGCGGCGGAACACGTCGGCGAGGAACGCCTGCGGCGTCTGCACGGCGCGAAGCTCCGAGCGGTCGAGCGTCTCGACCACGCGCCCGGCAGCGTCGACGCGCTTGACGGTGTCGTCGATCGGGAGCACGGGAATGACGCCGTCGGCACCGTCGGCGAAGCCACCCAGCACCCGGTCGATCAGCTCGGCAGAGACCAGCGGGCGCGCTGCGTCATGGACGAGGATGATGGCGGCGTCAGCGGGCACCTCGGCAACCCCAGCGGCGACCGAGTCGGAGCGCGTCACCCCGCCGGCGACGGCGATCGCCGCCTTGCCCGCGCCGATGTCGTCGGCCATGAACGTGGCGCGCTCCTCCCAGCCCTCGGGCACGACGAGCACGATGCCGTCGATCGCCGGGTGGTCGTCAAGCGCAGCGACTGATGCAGCGATCAGCGGATCCTCACCGAACGCCACGAAGGCCTTCGGCTGCTCGGCGCCCAGTCGCTCGCCGGAGCCGCCGGCGACCACGACCGCCCAGACGGCGACCGCATCAGCCATCGTCGTCTACGCGCGCGC
>JBPCSK010000220.1:0-1352 GCA_051007275.1 Gaiellales bacterium
CAGCGAGCGCAGGTCGGATTCGCGGTCGAGGATCAGGTCGGCGAGCGTGCGCCCGGCGATGCTCGTGCCCGTCAGCCCGTGCCCGGCGAAGCCGCCGGCCCAGCCGAACCCGGTGGCGCGATCGAAGTCGACCTGCATGCTCCAGTCGCGCGGCGCGGCGAAGGAGCCGCCCCAGCGGTGCTCGATGCGCGCGTCGCGCGCCGCGGGGAAGTGGCGGCGCAGCGCCTCGTCGACCCGGGCGAAGATCGCCTCGTTGTGGTCGTTCGCGTCCTCGATGCGGTCACCCAGGTAGTACGACGTCCCGCGGCCGCCGATCGCGATGCGGTCGTCCATCGTGCGCTGCGCGTAGAAGAAGTGGTACCGCTGGTCGGCGATCGGCTCGCAGTTCTCCCAGCCGAGCTCGTCCCAGACGGACCGCGGCAGGACCTCGGTCTGGAGCATGTGCGAGTACACGCGCATGTAGCGGCGCTTGCCTCCCGGCAGATCGCGGGTGAAGGCCTCCGTGGCGCGGATCACGACGTCGGCGTTGATCGTGCCCTGGGCGCAGACGAGGCGCCCGCGCTCGATCGCGGTGACCGGCGTCTGCTCGTGGATGACAACGCCGAGCCGCTCGCAGGCGCGCGCCAGGCCGCGCGTGAGGCGTGCCGGATCGATGCGCGCGCAGTGCGGCGTGTAGGTGGCTGACACCGCGCCGTGAAACCGCACGCGCTCCTGCAGCTCCTCGAGCGAGATCTCCCAGACGTCGTTCTCCGTGAAGCCACGCTCGCGCCGACCCGCGACGCCCGCCTCGACCCGCGCGGCCTGCGTCGGCGACGTGGCGATGCGCAGCGCACCGCCCTTGTGCCAGCCGCAGTCGATCTCCTCGTCGGCCACGATGGCGCCGACCCAGTCGATGCCATCGATGAACGAGCGCTCGGCCCGTCGCACGGCATCCATGCCGCCGTCGCGCGAGAACACGCGCGCCTCCCCGGCCATGCCGGCGGACTGGAAGCCCCCGTTGCGACCCGACGCGCCATACCCGACGATGTCGCGCTCGCAGATGACGATGCGCAGCCGCGGGTCGCCCTTGGCCAGGCAGTACGCGGTCCAGAGGCCCGTCAGACCGCCGCCGGCGATGGCGACGTCGACCTGCACGTCACCGGGGAGCGATGGTCGGGGATCCAGCGGCTCGGGCACGCCGTCCAGCCAGCCCGACACCTGCCGGTAGCGCTGGTCGACCGCCGAGCGAGTGGGGGACTCGGTCGCGATGGCCATGCGCGAAGTATCGCAAGCCCAACCCGTCACACTGTGCCGCATCGACGCGCTCGCCCTCCTCCGTGCCCGTGACGTAATCGCTCCGAGCCAGGACGTCG
>JBPCSK010000221.1:0-2856 GCA_051007275.1 Gaiellales bacterium
TCTACTACGACGACCTCGTCGACTCCGCCGAGCGCATCTGGGATCTCCTCGAGAACTACAAGGAGGTCGCTGAGGCGCTCGAGCAGACGAACGAGACGGCGATCAGCCATCGGCAGAACCGCATCCTGCAGGTCCTCACCGTCCTGACCGTCGTCTTCCTGCCGGTGACGTTCGTCACCAACCTGTTCGGCATGAACGTGCCGGTGCCGTTCCAGCACACCGCCGTCGCCTTCGCCGCCATCCTGGCGGTGCTGATCGCGACCGTCGCGGTGCTGCTCGGCATCTTCAAGTGGCTGCGCTGGGTCTGACCCCATTCGGAACCTGAGAGGCGGTGCAGCTCGTTTCCACGCCGGTGCGCGTCAGTACCCGATCGGGTTCCGATTGGCGTCGACTTCCGATCGGGGTCAGACCCCAATCGGAAGCTGATCGCCTAACCGGCACCAGGCGCCTAACGCGAGCGGATCGACGTCTGGGCGGCGGTCTCGGCGATGCGCGTGACGGCGAGCTCGCCGGTCTCGGGCCCGAAGCGCTCGAGCGCCTCCCCGAAGCGGGCGCGGGCCGCGGCCGCGAAGTCGCTCGTGTAGCCGACCTCCGCCTCGAGCTCGCCGATCAGGCGCAGATCCTTGGTGCAGAGCGCGAGGGTGAACGACGGGTCGTCGTCGTCGGCCAGGATGTTCGGCAGGTCATGACGCGCCACCCAGGAGTTGGCGGCGCAGTTGCTGCCTTGGACGAGCTCCGCGAAACGATCGATGTCCACGCCGCAGCGCGCCGCGAGGCTCATTGAATCGGAGAGCGCTGACACGTGGACGAACCACAGCATGTTGGTCAGGAGCTTGGAGGCCGTGCCGGCAGGCGCGGGTCCGAGGTGCACGATGTCGGTCCCCATGGCCTTCAACTGCGGCAGGGCTGCTGCAAGTGCCTCGTCGGACGCGCCGCACATGCACACCAGCGTGCCCGATGCGGCGCTGTCGGCGGCGCCGGTGACCGGCCCATCGACGTACAGCACGCCGGCGGCAGCGCACACCTCACCGAGCATCCGCGCGGTCGGCAGATCCACCGTCGAGGCGTTGACGAGCACGGCGCCCGCGTGCATGCGGGCGATCAGTCCGTCGTCGCCCAGGCAGACGGCCTCGACGTGCTGCGGCGCGGGCAGCGACAGGATCACGACATCCTCGCTGACGGGTCCGGGCTGCGCGGCGATGGCGCCGTCGGCCACGAGCGCGGCGACCCGATCGGTGTCGAGGTCGGCGACGGCCAGGGCGAAGCCGCCCTTGAGGACATTGCGGGCCATGCCGGCGCCCATGGAGCCGAGGCCGATGATGCGGGTGGTGGTCATGGACGCCACGCTACGCCGCGACGCGGAGGATCGGAAACGGCGTCCCATCACGTGGTGGAACCACGAGCCCACCATGCGGGACGGTTCCACGTGATGGGTGCGGCGCCTACTCGCTGTCGAGCGAGAGGACGCTGAGGAACGCCTCCTGCGGCACCTCGACGGCGCCGACGTACTTCATGCGGTTCTTCTTGCCCTTCTTCTGCTTCTCGAGCAGCTTGCGCTTGCGCGAGATGTCGCCGCCGTAGCACTTGGCGAGCACGTCCTTGCGCTTGGCCTTGATCGTCTCGCGCGCGATGATGCGGGAGCCGATCGCCGCCTGCACCGGCACGTCGAAGAACTGGCGTGGAATGATCTTGCGCAGCCGCTCCACGAGCGCCTTGCCGGCCTCGTAGGCCTTATCGCGGTGCACGATGATGCTGAGCGCATCGACCGGCTCGTTGTTGAGCAGGATGTCGACCTTGGCGAGGTTCGACTCGCGGTAGCCGATCATCTCGTAGTCGAACGATGCGTAGCCCTTGGTGCGGCTCTTGAGCTGGTCGTAGAAGTCGAGCACGATCTCGGCGAGCGGCAGCGCGTAGACGATCGCGACGCGCGTCTCGGACAGGTAGTCCATCTTCTCGAAGTCGCCGCGCCGCTCCTCCTGGCAGAGACTCATGATCGGGCCGACGTACTCCTTGGGCACGATCACGGTGGCGCGGACGTACGGCTCCTCGACGTGCTCGATCACCGAGGCGGCCGGCATGTCGGACGGGTTGCGCACCTCGACGGTCTCGCCGGCCGTCGTCAGCACGTCGTACAGGACGTTCGGCGTCGTGGCGATCAGGTCGAGATCCCACTCGCGCTCGAGGCGCTCGCGCACGACGTCCATGTGCAGCAGCCCGAGGAATCCGCAGCGAAAGCCAAAGCCGAGCGCCTGCGAGCTCTCCGGCTCGTACATCAGCGAGGCATCGTTGAGGCGGAGCTTGGCGAGCGCATCGCGCAGGTCCTCGTACTGCTCGCCGTCGCTCGGGAAGAGACCTGCGAAGACCATCGGCTTGACGTCGACGTAGCCCTCGAGCGCCTCCTCGGCGGGCTTGGCGGCATCGGTGAACGTGTCACCCACCTTGATCTCGGCGACATCCTTGACGCCGGTGATGACGTAGCCCACCTCCCCCGCGCCGAGCTGGGCAACCGGGGTCATGGTCGGGCTCATCACGCCGACCTCCTCGATCTCGTTCGTCTGGTCGGTTGCCATCGACTTGATGGTGGCGCCCTTCTTGAGGACGCCGTCGACGACGCGGATGTACGCGATCACGCCGCGGTACTGGTCGTACACCGAGTCGAACACCAGCGCGCGCGACGGCGCCGCGGGGTCGCCCATCGGCGCCGGAATGCGATCGACGACGGCATCGAGGACCTCGCTGACGTTGAGGCCGCTCTTGGCGGAGATGCGCACCACGTTGCTCGGGTCGTCACCCAGGAACTCCGCCGTCTCCAGCGCCACCTCGTCCGGGTAGGCGGCTGGCAGATCGACCTTGTTG
>JBPCSK010000222.1:0-1381 GCA_051007275.1 Gaiellales bacterium
GCCTCGAGCGTCTCGAGGATGTCGTCGAGGTGGGTGATGACGTACCACGGCGGCTCCCAGCCCGAGCGTCCGTGGCCGCGCAGATCGACCGAGATGACGTCACGGTCGGGCGCAGCGAGCTCGACGAAGTCGCGGTAGCGGAGGCCGTGGCCGGTGACGCCATGGATCGCGAGCAGGGGGCGGTTGCCGCGGGTGCCGAGGCGATGGACGTTGAGGCGCATGCGTGCAGCGTAGGCGCCGCGGAGCGTCCTGCGCGGCGCACGCTTCATGCGGGGCGTCGTCGATCGCAGCGCGAAGCTGTCAGGAATGCACGCAATCTCACGCGCATCCACGCGTACTGGTACCGCTGCCGATCCACGTGCGTTCGCGCGAACGCGGTACGCTTGAAACATGTCCACTGCGCACCGACGACATGACCCCGCACCGACGGTTTCGACGCTGGCCGATGGCGCCTCCGGGCAGGACGGAGCCGGCCTGCCCTTGTCGGCGGCCGGATCACAGTTGACCGAAGCGGAGCGGCAGCGGCGTCGCGACAAACTCGCCGACGACATCCGTCACGGGCGTCTCAATGTCCCTGTCATGTCAGGCGAGGAGTTCGATGCGCTGCGCCGCAAGATGTGGATCAGGGAGCTGTGAGCACGGGGTACCTGATTGATACCTCGGCTTGGATGCGCCTCGAGGAGGAGGCACTTCCGGCCGAACGCGTTGAGGAGCTGGCCGCGGCCATCGCCGCAAGTGAGGTATGGGCGTCGATCATCCTTCGCCTCGAGGTCGGCTACACAGCCCGCAACGCGGCGCAGCACGCGGTCGATCAGCAGCGCCTCGACGGACTTCCGCAGGCGACCGTCGACGCGGCGAGTCTCGAGCGTGCCGTGGAGCTCCAGTCGCAGCTGGCGAAGGTCGGACATCATCGGGTGCCGCCGGCGGACCTCGTGACGGTGGCGATTGCAGAACGCCACGGCCTGGCAGTTCTGCACTACGACAAGGATTACGACGTCATCGCTGATCGAACCGACTGTGCAGTCGCGTCAGAGTGGCTCGCGCCGCGCGGCTCCGTCTGACGAGCCGCTCTGCCGCGACCGCTACCCTACGGGTGTGGCTGATGGTCATCTCGGAGTGGGTGGGCGCCTGGCGGCGGGGCCGTCGGCCGAGCTTGTCCGCGCGGGCTACGGTGCCGAGGCGGCCGCGGGTCCCGCGCTCGCCGATGCGCTGTCGCGTTCCGACCTCGCGCACGCGATCGCGCTGATTGAGGGCGGCGGGCTCGATCGCGAGCGCGGCGCGGAGCTGCTGCGCGGCCTGCTCGAGCTCGATGCCATCCCGGCCGACGAGTTTCCGTGGGATCCAGCGGTGGGTGACGCTTTCCAGAACCGCGAGAAGGAGC